>SUWZ01000090.1 GCA_015061185.1 Bacteroidales bacterium | reverse complement strand
TTGCAGGGGAATGTGTTGGCGGTTTATGAGCATAAACATGCAGAGGGCGAGAATGGTACATTTACGTTGGCGGAGCAGCACCTTTATGGCGCAAGTCGTATTGGAATGACGAAGCCAAATTTGGCACTGAACACTACTACGCCGGAAGCCCCGGTTCCAACCATCCACTACGAGCTCACCAACCACCTTGGCAATGTGATGGCAGTTATCACAGACGAACCCTCCGACGCAGAGACCCCTGCGGTGGAGAGTCTCACGGACTACTATCCCTTTGGGATGACCATGCCGGGTAGGAGCTACAACGCCCACACCTATCGCCACGGCTTCACCGGACACGAGAAAGAGAGCGACCTTTCCGAAGGCATCTACACCACCGAGTACCGCCTTTACGACGCCCGAATGGGAAGATGGCTGAGTGTGGATCCGCTGTGGGTGGATAATGCAGGAGAAAGTCCATATCTTTATTGTAGTGGAATGCCTATGATATACTTTGATCCGGATGGACGAGAGAAGATAGACTGTTTTAACAAAAACTATCCAACAAGAGAGGAATTAAATGGTCGTCCTTTCGAATGGCAGACTAATTTAATAAACCATAGAACAACTAATGCAAAATTCTTTGATGGACATGTGTATTCTTACACAAGGAATATTGGAGTAATTCATTTATGGGGTCATGGAAGTCCTCATTCTATTCAATTGTATGATCCCATAGCTAAGAAAGATATTATATGTGGTAGAGGGGGTGATTTGGGTATTGAGTATATTCATTATTTATTATTAGAAAGAAGCGAAATATATCGTAGAAATAATCCTACTGATGAGAATGATATTGTTGATCAATCGGAGTCTAAGTGTTCAATTTTAGTATTACATTCTTGCGAAACAGGAAAAGAAACAGGCATAGGACAAGAAATATCAAAACATTTAAATCTATTAGTGGTAGCTCCGTCAGACATTGTTTCATGTAGTAAAAAAGGAGAAGAAAAAGTAAAAAATAATGGTGTTTGGAATATTTATTATAAGGGAGAACTTATGGCAAGTTTTGATGGAAAACAAGAGCCTTTGTTTGATAATCCAGAAAAAACTATAGAAAAATATGAGAAAATGTATCAAAAAAAACACAATGATTTCAATAAAGAATCTTATGAAGAGTAAAATTGTTCTGTTATGTATTGCAAGTTTAGTGTTGCAAGAGGTGTGTGCTCAGAATTTAGAACCTATTGATATCCCTATCACACCGAAATATGGAGAGGAAGATACGAATAAAATGATTAATGAGTTTACTCAAACCGGGAGTTGTAGTTTATATGATTTTTGCATAAGTTATTCAGATGCTGATGATACAAAGCTAATCTATTATTCTTTATTAATGGCAGATAAATATAATTGTTCTGAAGCATACTTTAATACCTATGCAATGATAATGAGGATGTCTAAGGATTATAATTATACATTGAGCGAAGAATTATGGCATTTTGTTTTTTCTTATTTGAAAAAAGCTGGAGATTTGGAACATACAGGTGCATTGTTTGCTTTAGTGTCTTTATATAAGAAAGGGAATGAGTATGTCAAACCTGAATACGAAAGGGCAGAATCGTACTTAAAAAAATTAAATAAAGTGATGCATAGGAATTGGAAATTAGAAAATTTTGGCAAATAATCCAACCCATACTATTTTGATTTTAAATATGGTTAGACGTTCCCCTCTGGTCGGCTTTGCAATTAGAGAGTATTGAATATAAGCACTTTACCAACTTCTTGTTCGTCATGAATGCAAGTTTTCTTATGGAAGAAGCAGTATGCCACAAAGCCCCAACGAATTAACGCCATTGGTTTCAAAACGCCCTTGCAAATTTCAATAAAAATCCTCACATTTGCATCATGAAAAACTAGAAAAAGGGATAACCTATAGTACCAATTGATTTATGCCAACAAAGCTGCTCTATACCTTTCTTTTTTACGTTGTGATTCTGACTGCACAGGGGAATGTGTTGGCGGTTTATGAGCATAAACATGCAGAGGGCGAGAGTGGGACATTTACGTTGGCGGAGCAGCATCTTTACGGCGCAAGTCGAATTGGAATGACGAAGCCAAATTTGGCACTGAACACCACTACGCCGGAAGCCCCGGTTCCAACCATCCACTACGAGCTCACCAACCACCTTGGCAACGTGATGGCAGTTATCACAGACGAACCTGCCGCCACAGAGACCCCTGCAGTGGAGAGTCTCACGGACTACTATCCCTTTGGAATGACTCTGCCGGGCAGGAGCTATAACGCCCATACCTATCGCCACGGCTTCACCGGACACGAGAAAGAGAGCGACCTTGCCGAAGGCATCTACACCACCGAGTACCGCCTCTACGACGCCCGAGTGGGAAGATGGTTGAGTGTGGACCCGCTGTGGTTGGATAATGCAGGAGAAAGTCCATATCTTTATTGTAGTGGAATGCCTATGACATATTTTGATCCCGATGGGAGGGAGAAATATATATCATTCCCGACATCTAAAGTTGGGAAGGAGGAAAAAAGTATGAATGAAACCTTAATATCTTATGCTAAGCAATATAAAGAAAATAATGGAGTTGTCCATACTTTCCAACATGGAATAAACGGAAGTAAAGGCGTTGCTTATGCTATGCCTGATGGTACAAAAATTCTTATTAAGGATGTAGAATCATTTGAAACAAAGATATTAGATAATACTAAAACTTATAAAGAGAACAAAGAAAAATGTGAAACCACACTTTTGGTTATGCATTCTTGTCAAGCTGGTCAGAAAAATGGATTTGCACAAAAGGTATCTGAAAAGTTGGATGTGGTTGTGGTTGCTCCGTCTGAAAATATTAGTGTGACTGTTATATACTATGAAGGGGAAAAAATACCTCATAAATATACGGAAGAGATAGACAAAAATGGAGTGTATAATATTTTTTATAAAGGTAAATTGCTGGAAAGTTTTAGTGGAAAGTCCATGCCTTTGTTTAACAAACCCTCAGAGGTAATAAAAAAGTATCAGAAAATGTACAATGATAAATATTGTAATGATAAGGT
>SUWZ01000089.1 GCA_015061185.1 Bacteroidales bacterium | reverse complement strand
ACTTATTTTAAATTTCGGAGACATTATCTACATCAGATTCAATGGCGCCAGACTAAGATACACAACACTAAATGAACTATTCAACGATGATGCAATTGGGAATATATTTCTCTCTTATATGATTGAATATTGGCATGCTTTTTTCTGGGGAATAATAACTCTTATCATCCTATTTTGGCTATACAACAGAGTTGAAATAACCCCCTCTAAAATAATTTTTAAGAAACTAAAAAAGTTGTCACGTTACACATACCGAACACTCATACTCCTAATAGCAATTGGAGCTATAGCAATTGGAATAAGAGGAAACATCACTCAAGGCAGACCATTAAGAATCAATGATGCAACACTATATGTAAAAAACATTAACGAGGTAAATGTACTACTCAACACACCATTTTGCATACTACGCTCCATCTCTTCCGATAAAGACAACATTATCACCCCATTCCACTTCTTTTCAGAAGCCGAATTGAGACAAAAAAGAAATTCAATTCACGACCAAGCTTCTTCATCTCCATTCAATATTTTACAAAAAAATGTAATGATAATATGTTTAGAAGGAATCGGTCAGCTACTAATTGATAATCTCTCTCCATTAGATAGGGAACACAAATTGCATCTGACACCATTCTTAGACTCACTTTCTAAAGAATCACTTGTCTGCACCAACATGCATGCAATTGGAAGAAAAACCCACGGAGGGAATATTGCAATTTCAGGAGGATTTCCGGAATTTGAACCATTCGTCTATATGAAATCAGCCTATATGGGAAATTCATTTGATTCCAACGCCAATTTACTCAAAAATGAAGGGTATCAAACCCTCTTCTACATGGGCGGGAGCAGAGGCTCCTATAACATAGATGAATTTGCAAGAATAGCCGGATTTACTCAAATAAGAACCAGAATAGATTATAATAACGATGATGACTATGACGGCACATGGGGTATCTACGACCATAAAATGGCAGAATACATCAATCAAGATTTATCAACTATAAAAACACCCTTTTATGCGATGTGGCTAACAATCTCCAGTCACTCTCCCTTTAAGACTCCATCAAATTGGGAACTAGAAAAGTACAAAAACAAAGAAACCGGAGTACTAAGAAGTATAGAATACGCAGACCTTTCAATTAGACACTTCTTTAGAGAAGCGTCAAAACAACCTTGGTACAAAAATACTATTTTTATTATTACAGCAGACCACGGATGCAGAGACTTTGAAGTAGGCTCAATTTATGCGAATCCCTACTTTATGTACCAAATTCCCTTTATCGTTTATACACCGGACAAAAGCATAACACCACAAAGAATAGAAGATAAAGTCATGTCACAGATAGATATAAATCCAACTATACTATCCCTTTTAAATTATAACAAAAAACACTTTGCATTAGGCGAAAGCATGTTTGACGAGAATCGGAAAAATTACGCTATAAATTTCAGATTAAATCAATATCAAGTAATCGGTACAAAATATCTTGTACGTCTTGCATCAGATGGAAAAGAGATTGATTGCGTATATGATATTATTAACGATAAAGAATTAAAACATCCACTCAAAGGGATAGAAAATGAAACAATAAAGGATATGGTGGATTATGCCCAAGCATTCTTGCAAGATTACACCCACAGAATACTTAAAAACCAGATGAGAGCAAAGGTAAATTAAACCGGAATAACAATTCCTTAATATTAATTAGGGAGAGTTCTGTAAATTCGACGTTACAATGCAGAAAGTATAAATAATGGAATAAAGAACATAGGGGTTATGAGATACACATTTTGATTTAGAAAAAAAACAATTAAAATTTATTTTTTTTATAAAAAAGTTTGTTTTTAAATCAAATTTACTAAATTTGCACCGAAACTGTTATTATGCTTTTGAGGGAAATTGAGGGGAAAAAGGTAAAAAATGTGGAGAACAATGTTAAAAGAACGAGAGAATACCCCCATGAGGACGATAGAATTCGACAAACAATTTTGCAATCAAAAGAATAACATTTTTCATTTTAAACAAGAACCATAAAAACACTTTAGAGAGGAGGATTTTTATTACGCATGTAAAAGTCATACAAAACAAGTAAGATTTAGACCATTATTTAAAATATTATAAATTACACTTTTATCAACATCAAATACCAATAAAATGGAAAAGAAATTAATCAAAATGCACTTAGGCGTAAGAATAGCTACTATTTTTACTTGTCTATTATTTTCTGTTGGCAATATATTTGCACAGACAGATCCGTGCTCTCAAAAAACAAAGTTAAGTGGGGGTACAACTATTAATAATCAAAACAAAACAGGTAACACAAATACAGGTTATCAATACGAAATTTGGCGTGATGGGAATGGAGGTTCATTGACTCTATATCCAAAAGACGCTTGTTTTAGAGCAGAATGGAACAACGCAGGAGACTTCCTTGGTCGTGTTGGAAAAACATTCAACAAACCAGCATGGAACAATATCGGAGGAGACTTGGTTGCCAACTATGCATACGAAAAAAGTGGAAATGATGGTGGAACCTATTCATACATCGGAATTTATGGATGGATGGATAATCCTCAAATTGAATATTATATTGTAGATGACTGGTTGCACGACCGAGGTAATCCGGGTGGTTCTTATATGGGTAGCCACAAAGGAACAATTACTGTAGATGGAGACCAATATGAAGTATGGTCTGGTACTCGTACAGGTGCATCTAAATGGGGTAACTCTACATTTACTCAAATCTTTAGTATTCGTAAAACTCGCCGTCAATGCGGTACAATCAGTATTTCTGAACACTTCCGTCAATGGCAAAAGTTAGGATTGAGCCTTGGTCAACTTATGGAAGCTCAAATCTTGGCTGAGTCCGGAGGTGGACAAGGATATGTGGATTTCACATACGCTACTGTTGAAATCGTTAAAGAAGGTTCTACCGGCGGTAACACTGGCGGTAACACAGGTGGTAACACAGGCGGTAACACTGGTGGAAATACAGGAGGTAACACCGGTGAAAATACCGGTGGAAATACAACTACTGTAACTGACCCTTGTTCAAAGACTACTTCTTATTCGGGAGGTACTCGCGTTA
>SUWZ01000060.1 GCA_015061185.1 Bacteroidales bacterium | reverse complement strand
TGGTTCAGTGTAATGAATACAGCCAAAAAAGATGGATTGGAAGAGGGTGAAGCGATAGGTATAGAAAAAGGAAGAGCAGAAGGAGAGGCTATAGGATTACAAAAAGGCGAAGCCATAGGAGTTCTAAAAACAGCCAAGAAAATGAAAGAAGGGGGCTTGGACGTGAATGTAATTTCAAAATTGACAAATTTATCTATTGACGAAATAGAGAAGTTATAAGATGTTTATTACTTGGAGCGGCCGGACCTATATTTGCACCGCTCCGAGTATTATAATACTATCGGTTTTTAGAACCGGTTGCTAAGTTGAAAAATAAAGTTTACATTAGCAAATATGAAAAACAAGAGAAGAACATTTACAGCAGAGTTTAAGGATTAGGCAGCCTTATAGGCTCTTAAATGTCAAGGGACATTGTCTTTTCCTATCAAAATTATAATCTATGAAAAAAGGGGTGACATTAAACAACGTCCCCCCATTCTTTTATGGACTTTGAAAAGATTAAGCTCTTTCTGCCAAGAAATCGTACAAGTCTCCGAATGTCTTAATTGATGTCATTTCAGTTCCTTTGATTTTCACGCTGAATTCACCTTCAATCAAAGCCACCATGTCAACTAAACTCAAGCTATCCAAGTTTAATGTAGTTTTGATGTCCTTGTCTGCAGAGATTTCAGAAACTTCCACTTCAAATTCTTCAGCTAAAACGCTGTTTACTTTTTCTATTAATTCATTTTTCTCCATTTTCTACAATATTTTATTTGTAAAATAATATTTCCGTTGCAAATTTCACACATTTTTGTAAAATGTGAAAGTCAAAAAATTCTATAAATATGATACAGATTTCCTATTAAATTCTATTTTAATAGAAAAAAATGACTATTTTTACGTCATATATTAGAATATTTGCTCTATGAAAAAGGAAAGATTGAACATTATAACAATTAATGATTTTAAAAGCATCAAAGATATATCGTTCTTTAGAGAAGATGTCTTGGTGGTGAATACCGATGAGATTTACAAAATTCATAAACCCAATTATCCGGTTAGAATGAAGTATTTCGTTTTTATTTACTGCTTTGATGGCACCTCTTCCCTTTCTATCAATACGGTTACTTATAGTTTTTCTAAGGGGCAGATTATGGTTATCCCGTCTGAGTCTGTAATGGAAATCCATGAATTGAAGGATTTTAAAGCTACTTTTTTGATTATTTCTCATCAATATATGAAAGAGGCAATTTTGCCACTTTGTGCTAAATTTTGGAATCCGCTGAATTTGAACACTCAAAATCTTATTCATGATTTAGACGATGGGGATGGAGAGATGATAATGTCTTATATTTGGAAACTTTCTGATTGTTGCCAAAAGGATTATCCTAAGTATAAAGAGCAAATTGTTCGTTTTCAAATCTTATCATTGCTTCATGAATTATGTAATATAAATAGTTTACGTAACCGCCCTGAAGATCCGCCTCATGATAGGAATATGCAGATTTATACGGAATTTTTAAAATTGGTATCCGACAATTTTAAGGAGGAGCACACTGTTGCTTTTTATGCTAATAAAATGTGCATAACAGCTAAGTATCTTTCTACTGCTGCAAAATCTGCCGCCGGAAAATCTCCAAGTGAAATTATCCAACGTTATTTAATTCAGGAAGCTATGGTCCTTTTGAAAACAACCAACAAAACAATCAAGGAAATATCCATTGAACTAAATTTTCAAAACTCCTCTTTCTTTTGTCGGTACTTTCATAAATATACCGGGCTTACACCTAATGAGTATAGGCAAAAGACATCTTAATGCAACGATGTCCCAAAATCAAATTAAAGTGACTTCATTCTTTATTATGATACCATAGGAAACGTTGGATGCGACTATTTATGATATAAAGACAAAAATTTTTCGAACTATATGTATAGAAATAAAAAAGATGAAAAAGAATTTATTGATTATTATTGCTTTGTGGGCATTGAGTATGATTTCTAATGCTCAAATGATTGAGAAAGAGATCAAGTATAATGACCCTAATGAGCCTAAAAGCATCGGGATTGTACTTTATTCAAATGATGTGGAAACGATTTATAATGCGATGCGTTTGGCCATCTATTCTCAAGAATGGGATAATCAAGTCTCTATTTTTCTTCTCGGCAAGGGGGTAGAGTTGGAAGGATTGGTTCAAGAGAATGCTGATATAAAGGCCCAAGTGGAATCATTTGTGGAGTTGGGTGGTACTATTATGGGGTGTCAAACTTGTTTCCAAAGTAGAAAACAATCCGAATCAAAAATTTGTAAGGTCTCTTGTATTCAAGATTTGTACGATTTGGTGAAGAAAAACCAAATTGTTTTGACCTTTTAGTTTAAAAATTGTCTAACTTTGCAGTGTTTAAGTAAAGTTGTTTAAAATAAGGATAATACAATGATAAAAGTTGGAATTATAGGAGGTGCGGGTTATACCGCAGGAGAGATGCTTCGTATCTTGTTAAATCATCCCGAGGTGGATGTGCATTTCGTTAATAGTTTAAGTAATGCCGGAAACAAATTATACAGCGTGCATGAAGGATTGTTTGGTGAAACGGAGATGGACTTTACAGACCAACTTCCATTGGAACAAGTTGATGCTATTTTTATTTGCTCGGGGCATGGTGATAGCAAAAAGTTCTTAGAGGCTAATAACTTGCCTGAGCGTGTTAAGATTATCGACTTATCACAAGATTTCAGAGATGAGAGCAATGGTTTTGTTTATGGACTTCCTGAGGTGAATCGCGAAAGAATTAAAAAGGCTAACAAGCTGGCAAATCCGGGTTGTTTTGCTACGGCGATTCAGTTGGGTATCCTTCCTCTTGCAGCAAAGGGGTTGATAAGAAACGAGATTCATACCAATGGTATCACAGGTTCAACAGGTGCCGGGGTTAAGCCTTCGTCAACATCTCATTTTAGTTGGAGAAACAACAACTTGTCCATCTACAAGGCTTTCACTCATCAACATTTAATTGAAATCAATCAAACTATAAAGCAACTTCAACCTAATTTCACTCAAGAAATTAACTTCCTTCCTTTACGCGGTGATTTTACGCGTGGTATCTTTGTATCTTCTTATACCGAGTGCGATTTGAGTGCAGAGGAGCTTACGGCTCTTTATAAAGAATTCTATAAAGATGCTGCTTTCACTTTTGTGATGGATGCAAATTTAGACTTGAAGCAGGTGGTTAATACAAATAAAGCAATTGTTCATGTAGAGAAACATGGAAACAAAGTTTTGGCAATTTCTGCTATCGACAATTTGTTGAAAGGGGCTTCCGGTCAGGCTGTTCAGAATTTCAATCTTATGTTTGGATTGGATGAGACTTGCGGATTGAAATTGAAGTCTGTAGCATTCTAATATGTGGAGTTTAAATTTTTGAAAATTTTGAAGTATGAATCTATTTGATGTATATCCTTTGTTTGATGTTAATATCACGAAGGGAAAAGGTTGTAAAGTTTGGGATGATAAAGGGGTTGAATATTTAGATATGTATGGTGGTCATGCTGTAATCAGTGTGGGACATTGTCATCCTCATTATGTAGAGAAAATCTCTCAACAATTAAATACGTTGGGGTTCTATTCTAACTCTGTTATCAATAAATTGCAAGTAGATTTGGCAGAGCGTTTAGGGAAGGCTTCCGGTTATGAGGATTTCCAGTTTTTCTTAATCAATTCCGGAGCGGAAGCGAATGAGAATGCTTTGAAGTTGGCTTCGTTCTTTAATGGTAGAACGCGTGTTTTATCGGCCGAAAAATCTTTTCATGGTAGAACATCGTTGGCTGTCGAGGTGACAAATAATCCTAAAATTATTGCTCCAATCAATGCGAATAATCATGCAACATATCTTCCTCTAAACGATGTTGATGCGTGGGTTAATGAGATTCAAAAAGGAGATGTTTGTGCTGTAATTATAGAGTGTGTGCAGGGTGTTGGCGGCATTCGTACCGTAGAAAAAGAGTTTCTTGCAGCGATAAGAAAAGCTTGCGACGAAACAAACACTGTTTTAATATTTGATGAAATTCAGTGCGGATACGGTCGTACCGGTAAGTTCTTTGCGCATCAACATTTTGGGGTTACTCCTGATGTGATAACGGTTGCAAAAGGAATAGGGAATGGTTTCCCAATGGGAGGAGTTCTTATTTCTCCTAAGTTTACGCCTGCATACGGGCAATTGGGTACTACCTTTGGCGGAAATCACTTGGCTTGTGCAGCGGCTCTTGCGGTATTGGATATCATTGAAAAGGAGAATCTTGTACAGAATGCGAAAGAGGTGGGTACTTACATCATGGAGCAATTGAAAGCATTAAATCTTCCTCATGTTGTTGATGTCAGAGGATTAGGTTTGATGATTGGTATTGAATTGGATTGTCCGTATAAGGAGATGAGAACCAAGTTGGTTTTTGAAGAGCATGTCTTTACGGGATGTAGTGGAACTCATGTTCTAAGGTTGTTGCCTCCTTTGTGTTTGACAAAGGCAGAGGCAGACGAATTTATTCTTCGTTTAAAAAATGTTTTAAAGTAACATAAATTGAAAATAATGGATTTGAAACAAGCTGTAGTTCAAGATAGTAGAGACAACAAGATTCTTCGTGTTGGATATGTGAACGGAGAGGCTCTTTCTAAGATGGAAGAGTCTGGTGAGGTTTTCTTATATGATGATGAAAAGAAATCTCTTGTTCCTGTTGAGGGTGGTGAGTATTTTAAACCTTTGAAAGTGGAGAGCTTGATTCAGAATGTGGAGGGTACTGCATTCGTCATCAAAGCTTTGCCGGAGGGTTCAACCACAGGGGCAGACACGTTTAGAGGGGAGAAGAACATTGAGGATCTTGCCTTTTTGTCTCATCTTCAAGATTTTATTGAAAAAAGGAAACGAGAGATGCCTGAAGGTTCATATACAACAAAGTTGTTCACAAAAGGTGTAAACAAAATTTCTCAAAAAGTGGGAGAAGAGGCTGTTGAAACTATTATTGAGGCAACAAATGGAACTTCAGAGCAATTTTTGTATGAGGCATCTGATTTGATTTATCACTTGATTGTCTTATTAACTGAAAAAGGGTATCGTATCGAGGATTTGGCTCGCGAATTAAAAGCCAGACATAAGGAGTGATTTATTTAAGGTAATTTCTATAAATTGCTTTTTATTTTTTTGTCATAAAAAATGTTCTTTTGATGCTTTTGAATTAATTTTGCTTACCTTGCTCGTATTCACTCAGAAGTTGTTTAAATTTTATTTCGAGCATATTTGAGAGAGATTTTTAAGGTTTTTTTATTATTTTTTTGCCGTTAATAGTGGACTATTATCAAAAAAGAATAAAAAATAGCTTAAAAAGAATCACAAAGATGCCGAAAATAAGAGAGTGAAACTCTAAAGTATTTTTTTTCAATAAAATTTAGACAGCTTCTCAGTCACAATGCCCGTATTGCTTCTTTGTGAATATGTTCAACTTAAGCAAAATGCGCTTCAAAATCAAATTGATCTAATTTATAGAACTTACCTAAAATTAGGGGGGTAAATTTTTTTAAAGTAGGATGTGAGGTTTAAATACCAAGCTAGAGTTTATATTTTTATTAACCAATCAGACTTCGGTAGTATTGTGAATCGAAGTCATTAAATTTATTTTATTTATGGGTAAAGTAACAACTTACATGAATGTTTACCAGAATTTCGAGATTTTAGGTAACAAGGATGGGTTTGATGTGACTAACTATTTAAAGAAGAATGGGTATTCTTTTGGTTCCGGTGAAATTAACACAGGAGGAAAGCACGGGGATAGAGCCTATGTAACCTTTGAGGGAACATTAAAAAAAACAAATGGAGGTTATGCTCGTTTTGATTTCTCGTATTATATCAAGACAGGGGATTTAAATATCTCGAAGAAAAAAGGAGAATATATTGGTATATGTAATAAAGTTATATATATAAAGTCTCTTCAACCCTATAATACGGAAAGAACATGGAATGAGGGTGATTATGAATGCAAAGAAAAGTTTACATGGAGTTTTGTTTCTACACCTCAAAAGTTTTCCTGTAAAGATTACATAAAAACGGGAAGTAGCCGTCATGGTTGGGTTGATTTTGATGAATCGTCATATTCAGAGTCAAATAAATTACAATCTTGGGTTTCTGCTGATAAATTGCAGTTTAAAATAGATGATTCTGGAAATGAGGTAAGTAAAGTTGGTAATATTGGAGTTAAAGGACAACTTTGCATTCGCATAGCAGTTACCAAAGAAACAACGCGTAAGCGAATTATAAATTCAGAAGAGTTGGAAGTTTCTAAAAAGAGAGATATACTGAATAAAGATAAGAAAGCGACCAATATTAATCAGATGATGGCTTATCGTGAAATGCCGGAATTAGAAGATGGCTTTGCATCGTTGGATAATGTATGTATCCCCGAAACCAATTCTTCCGGTGCTTTGTTGAAAGGACAGAGAGAGGAAGCATTAGGTGTTACAGAGTATCTATTCCCTCGTTCTAATTCTAATATGCCAAGCACTGATTATTATCCTGGAACAATTTTAATAGTAGATGAAAATTTCAGAAATCGTCTTCCTAATAAGTTAACTTTCGAGGAACAAGAGCGTAAACCTCTTAATTTTATCTGCTCTTTGCCTTCTACCGGATTGACTTTAAATTTTGATAACGTATTACCTACAGAAAGAAATTTGACCAAAAGGAGATTAGAGTTCATAACCAAGTATAGCCAAGTTATGAAGGAGGCTGCTTTGCCGAGCATCTCACAGATTAAAACATATTCTTATGAAAATGCCAATGGAATTTCAATTGGAGGTTCTATCAAAGGAATTGATTTTAATTTAGCAGGTTTGAGTCGTAAGAAAACGGTGAAAATTTTCGAATTTAAACAGATTCTTTATTCTATTTCGTTGGATGATACTTATAAAAAAGCTTCAGACTTCTTTACTTCAAAATTGGATTTGTCTGCATTTAAAAAATCTTTAGGCGCATATTCTCCGGCAATTATTGATACGGTGCATTATGGAAAAATTGCATACATAGCAGTTTCTTCGGAAGATAAAAGTGCTTTGAATGTGACTGTAAATTCTGTAACCGGAGCTATCGGTGGGGAAACGAAGAATTGTAAATTTACGGCAATTTCTATAGGAGGAGTTGCAGGAAGTGCTAATGGAGTATATGATTTTACAAATGCGGATGATTTAAATGATTTCATGTCGAAATTCCGAGCAGAAATGACTGCGGGTGTTGCTACTGCTGCTGTCCCTATAGAATTTGAAGCATCTTATTTGGCAGATCCTTCTAAAAAAGTAAAAACAAACATCAGAAAATATTTCCATAAATTTGTTGACAAAGTTAAAGTCAAAGTTACTGAAAATAACAAAGGGGCATCTATGAGTGGGTTGTTGATGTATTTGGATCGTTATTACAACAAGTATGGTAAATTAGATTATACTTTTGAAGAGGTTAAAAAAAACCTTGATTTTACAGTTGAGGTTTCTCCTTGGGCGGTATGTTTTGTGCTTAAAATTGATGTTAAGGGAGCACGAGATAAGTATGATTACAATTTATTTATACCATATATTCCTTTGGAAAAATTGGAACAAGACAATGATGGTGATTGGATGTTTACGATAAAATTAGGGGGATCTACATACGCAAATGCAAAGGATGCAGAAGCGCAGATTAATCCAACGCTTCCTGGTTGTTATTTTAGCAAAAATAATGGAGTATATCGTGGAACTTTGAATGAATCTGAGTACTTGGATAAAACAGAAGAAGAGGTTTTGACTAGTTTCTTTGAGTGGTGTGAACGTGAAGATGCAGATCGTGATTGTGTATCAAAACTTTCAGGTGAAAAAGATATTAAGACTTCTCGTACATAATTAATGCTATTTTAAATACTGAAGGTCAGACTTTCATTTAAGGTCTGACCTTCGTTTTTAGGGATTCTTATGTGGGAATTTACCACTCAAAATAGACTTAACTAATCTACCATAAACATTTGTGAAATTTTACCATCTTGTGAACGAAGCAAATATACGCCCTTGTTCAGACCTGCTTCTTTCAGTTTGTGCTGCAAATTTTGGTTTTCTACGTGGATGGATTTCAAACGAATTCCCAATGGCGTATATACATCAAATTCACCACTCAATAGCTCCTCTTTCTTGATTAGGTCATTTCCGGTAGTTCCTACCTCACTGAAATTGATTTTATCAAGATTAAACCAACTTCCCTCAATATAAATTTTCAAGGTGTGTGTGCCTGCTTGTAATTCGGTTGTTTCTCCCGAAAGTTTCGTATAGGCTCCCCAATCTCCGGTGTTAGGGACTTCGGCTAATTGAGAAATCTCTTCATCATCCATATAGAGCTTGAAGGATGCATTGTCATTGGCAGAGGATACGATGGCCTCCCAATTGTATCGAGCCGATTTTTCCACATTTACAGTGTAGTTCAGCCACTCTCCGCTGATGGTCCATCCAACTATGTACCCGGTCTCTTCATTACCCTCTATATCGACTCCATCTTTGCGGAATGCACCACTTTTATTTTCAGACTCTTCGTCGTGGTAGGAGACGCCTTCGCCACCGGTATCATATCGTTCTGCCTCAATGGTGCCGGGAATAGTTTGTGCTACCCCTTCGTATGGCCCTTGTACTTCCGGTGCTATCGGTTCTTCATTGTTTGGAGCTTTGCCTACAAATGTTGTTGTACTTTGTGGTTCCAATGTAATAAGGAACGATTCGTTTGGAGCAGAAATAGTATTCCCCTTTTCTACGTTTTTGGAGCCTGAAGTAACGTATGGAGTCCATTCTTCTACTTTTGTATTGGGGATGGAGAAGGTAAGTGCCTTTGATACTGTACTTCTGTTTACTGCCACGATAACTACATTGTCCCCTTGTTTGTATGCCGATACATACACGTTGTAGGTCGGATTGCTATCAGCTCCCACGCGTACATAACCCGGACGAACAAATTTTGAGTATTGCGCCATGCAATATCCGCGTTTACTGATCTTCCCGTCATCTTTGATTGGTCCGTAGTGTCGGCGAATATACCACCACACGTAGGCATTGAAATTGCCCTCCACCATTGCTCGATGAATCTCGTAGGAAACATCCAATGCAAGCGGCCAAAGGTCGGCTGTCTCTTGATTGGTTGTACTTTTATCGCTTGTGGTGTAATGCTCTGTCATCCATCGCTCTTTATTGCTCGCTTTTTGGTCGGCCAACGGATATTGAAAGAAGCTATTGGGTGTATTGGCATCGCTGGCATAAAAGTGAGTTCCGATGATGTCAATATTTTTTAGTGCATTTCCATCATTCAATATTTTGTCATAATAATTTTTGGAGTAGGCGAATGACTCAGCTGTTATAACTTTTGTACCATTTTTACGAAGTTGTCCGGCATAATTTTTCGTATAATTGTAAACCTCATCTACACTATACCATGTCCAATCATGTCCGTAGTCCGGTTCGTTCGCAAATGATATTCCGTGCAGAGGAATTCCATTATTGTACATATAATCATTGAATGAATTAAGATGGTCTGTGTAAGCTTGATACGAACTATACTTTAATCTTTTTTCATTGCGATTATTACGATAAACGGTCTCGGTCATTTCAGCCGGCGGATTCCACGGGGTGGCAAATACCGTTGCACCAAGGTTAACAGCTCGTTTGGCGGTTGTAATCTCTCTTGCCCACTGCTCTTTGTTGTCGCTAACCCAAATTCGTAGAATGGTAAAACCCAATTGATTCTCGCCATTACCAAAGGCTGTGTTACACTCTTTTTCGGTTAGGTCGGCTATCCATATAGGATGGTTAATACCTCCAAATCCGCGGATTGTTTGCCTCTCATCCGAAAGATCGATTTTTGCTGTTTGGGCGTATGCACCCATAAATCCCCATAATATTCCTATTAAAGGGAATGCTCGCATTAGGATTTTCATGATAATTTTACTTACATTTATGTTCTGATGGCAAAAATATCTGAAAATTTAATTAACAAATAGAAAAATCCAATCAATAAATAGTATAATTTGTTTATTCATGAGGTTTTTGAAGTGTAGAACTCACTTGTGAAAATATTAGTGCTCTTTCCAAATAAATAGTGATAATTTATTTGTACCTTTGCAGATGGTAAGCAACTTCAAATTGTAATCAATAATAAATTACCTGTAGAAGTTGCCTAAACTTTAGACGATATCTTTATTATTAATTGTAGTAAATTTTGCAACATGGACTTTATTGTAAAGTTGATTTCCGGTGTTGGTGTAGAATCTACACTTATTTATTTGTGTGCCACCGCTTTTTTAGGGCTGTTGTTGGGGAAGATTTCGATTAAAGGCGTTCGGTTGGGGATTGCCGGGGTTTTGTTTATGGGAATTATTTTAGCCCATTTTAAGAGCTCCTTTGGTTATCCTCCTTTAGACTCCGGAATTCTACATTTTGTAAAGGAATTCGGGCTGGTTCTTTTTGTCTATTCCATTGGTATAGAGGTTGGTCCCCGTTTTTTGAGTTCATTCAAGAACGATGGTATGAAACTCAATGGAATGGTGTTGGCCACGGTTCTATTAGGAGCCATCATAGTTGTAATCTTAAAATATACGTTAGATATGCAGCCGGCGGTTATTGTCGGGTTATTTTCCGGTGCCGTGACCAATACTCCGGGTTTGGGCGCGGCGCAGCAAGCATTGGGTGCCGATGTTGCTGCTGTTGAGGCTTCCGGAATGGCCTATGCGATGGCCTATCCTTTTGGTGTATTAGGAATTATTTTGGTGATTATATTGACCCGACTACTCTTCAAAATTAAGATTGATGATGCAGAGAGAGAGTATAATGAGCAGCTGGGCGTTAATAGAAAAAATCAGTTAGAGAGTGTTCAAATTACAGTGACTAATTCCAATTGGGAGGGAAGGACAATTGCAGAGTTAAAGAAAATGTTTAAAGATGAGTTGGTCATTTCGCGTATTCAAAGAGGAGAGCAGTTGGATGTTGCTGTAGAAGATGAAATTATTAAGATGGGAGATGTGATTTTTGGTGTATCAACCTTAGAGCATGAAGAGAAATTTACCCTTTCCATCGGTCCTGTTGAGACAGGTATGAAAAAAGAGGTATCCGGTGCTCTTGCGATGTTTAATGTATTGGTTACCAATCGCAAAATTGCAGGAAAAACAATAGAGCAGATAGGTATCTACAGACGTTATGAAGCCAATATTACTCGTATATTCCGTTCAGGGATGGAGATTTTGCCAACGCTAAATACAACAATTGAGATGGGAGATACACTTCGTGTAGTAGGGAAAAGGGCTTTGTTGCCTGATATTCGCAAAGAGATAGGAAATTCCGTTAAAGAGTTGTCCATCCCCAATTCCATTTCAATTTTCTTAGGAATTTTTCTTGGGGTGTTGGTGGGTTCTATTCCTATCTGGATACCCGGTCTTCCGGTGCCCGCCAAGTTAGGATTAGCGGGCGGACCGTTGATTGTTGCTTTAATTTTAGGGCATAAGGGTAGAGTAGGGCAGTTAGACTTTTACATGACACCCGGAGCCAATGCGATGCTGAGAGAGTTGGGTATTATTCTCTTTTTGGGTTGTGTAGGCTTATCCTCCGGAACACGTTTTATATCGACGTTGGTTGATGGTGGATATATGTGGATGTTATATGGAATGATTATAACCTTTGTTCCTGCAATGACGATAGCTGTAACAGCTCATTTTATGGGGGTTAATTATCTCAAAATTTGCGGATTTTTGGCAGGGGTGTCAACCAATCCTCCGGCATTAGGTTATGCCAACTCCATTTCAGACTCACAAGCTCAATCAACAGCTTATGCCACGGTATATCCTTTAACAATGTTTCTTCGGATTTTCACGGCTCAATTGTTGGTTCTCATTTTGTAGGGTAAGGATATAGGTTTCAATGCACTGCGTGCGTTTCAAGTTTCAGTATTCAAGTTTCAAACATACTGCAATTTGAATGCTGAAACCTGAATCTTGAAACCTATTTCTCACTCCTCTTCAAGTTTATACGGATGCGCCTTGGCATATTCGTAATCTTCTTCAGTGATTTCGTAACGGAAGAGATAAAAGTCCGGTCCGTTTAATATAGGTACATAATTATCAAGCGTAGCAAACATTTGCAAAGATAAACTATCATTGCCACTGCACAAATAGGATAAAGAATCTTCTACAACAAGAGATATCAAGCCATTAAAAGGCACATGTGCTAAGTCAATGCTCGTATCAAATAGTTCACATTGTCTTACTATTGTATCATGAGAAAATAGATGTATTTGTTCAATAGGGCAACCCTCTGAATATCTTTCTATATCAATTCTTAAATCATGATTGGTGCTATTAACAATCATAATTTTCCAATCTCCAGGAAGAGGTGGACCATCTACTTCACAACTATTAATAAAAATAGCTAATAAAATCAGTAATATATATTTTTTCATTTTACTATTATTGTTTTACATATTTTTTTTCATACAAATCAAAATAGAGCTGTTTCTCCTTTAAAAATCCAGAGCGAGACATAACATACTGTTTAAAATCATTGATAGTCATAAAGTGACCTAAATTATAACTAATTTCATTGAGTGAAATCCCTTTTACTTTATCAACCAAATAGGATCCACCTATATTTTGGTCATAATCGTCTATCATATCAATAAACAGAGGAGAATATTTGTTGCTCCTATTATGAAGTGGCCACTTTTGGCTTGTTATAAAATTCAACAAATCACTTAAAGCGGTGTGTTCTTTTAAATATAAATCATAATACTCTTTAATCGTCATATCCCATTGTACAGCTGTAGTATAAGCTTCTTTTATATGATCTTCTGTTTGAGCAAATTTTAAAAAACCAACACTTGAACAATGCGCTATATGGGAAAGTTCATGAAGTGTTGTGCTTAGCACTTGGCTGGGATTTCTGTATATATTCCCATTCTTTCCATAAATATATACACTGGAAACAACTTTACTCAAATTTCTTCATTATTAAATAATTAGTAATTGTTAAAATTTTTCACGAAGGTAAATAAGAAAATTGCAGCGAGCAAGAGGTTTTAAACAAATTTTATAAAATTGTGCAGAATGAGACAATTGTTAAAGGTAGATTCTATTGAGTAGCAAAATACCCCTGTCGATTTTGATAATCTGCAGGGGTATATTTTAGGTGTATAACTTATTTTACAAGATGTTTTTTAGCGTAGTATTCTTTCCGGTTTCATATTTCAAGTAGCGCACTTCCTGAAACTTGAAACCAGAAACCAATTCTTTACTTCTTCCTCCAAATATCTTGTCCCAACTTGGCGCATTCATCTGCAAATTTATAAAAGGAACTATCAGTGATAGTATATAAATAACAAAAATGATCTTCCGGTTTTGTAGGGTCTAATTTAGGGTAAAAACTTTTTGATGTAAAATCAATAGTGTCAATACATGGTATATACACTATTGTTTGTCGGGCATTTGATAATTCAACAGAATCAAACTTATAGTAAGCAATATCATCAAAATTTGTATAATTTATTCTTTCCTTACATCCTACTTTTACATAGATTGAATCATCTGATGAATTACTTTTTAAGTTATACCATTTAATTAAAATTGGTTGTGATGATTTATTTATTATAGAAGCATTAGAAACATAAGTGTCCAAACTTTCCTTTCTACATCCCATTTGTAAATTAATAATTAACCCAATAATTAAAAAGTTGATTAATTTTCTCATTTTCTGTTGCATTGTTTTTTATCTTTTTAATGTTGTTTTTAAATTCATCTAAATTTGATGCACCTTTTAATGCATTTTGGATTTGAGATAAGGTATATCCTGACACAAAATCGCCAAATAATAATTTCCCCCTTTTGTCATTATCTAACAAATCATCAATTATTCCGGAATATTTACTATTGTAATCCAAATAAGTCCATGATAATTTATTATATTTTTCCAACGTGAAATAGTTTGAAATTGCAACCGTCCATGCTTCTTTAACATTTTTTTCAACGCAATCAAATGTATTTTTTCCTACTAATTTACAATGCATAGAGTGTGCTAATTCATGAATGGTAACACCATAATAACCTAAGGATGTTCTTTCTTCCCCAAATAGATATCTGTAAATATGAATTTCTGTTGAACCCGATGTAATATAATTTCCTCCCACTCCTTCTTTTTCACTCGCATTTGACGCTCTTAGCTCCAAACTGCTTTCCGGTCTGATTAATCCGTGCAAGTCTGCATAATAGCAGAAATGAGCGGCTCGAAAAATACTCGCATAAAACCATTGGGTTACATTGTCTGCACGAGAAATAACTTTGTTAACGCGGCTTTCATTTTCCTGAATTACGTAGTCTGCAGTGGATAGCCCCGTATTAGGACGGATTTTAAACTCTGCCCGCTTCCACTCTATGGAGTATTTGCAATCTCCTCTTTTTGATTCGGGAGACTCAAAATAGCC
>SUWZ01000059.1 GCA_015061185.1 Bacteroidales bacterium | reverse complement strand
AAATTAAACGATTTGAAATCCAAATTCAAGTCGCTTTTTTTTATAGCAAACTCGCCTGAAATCGGATGGTTACAAATATCTTTATATCACTTTATTCATTTTTATATTGAGAAGAAAACTATCTCAATTAAAATTCACAAAAAAAGCCGTTTTAGATACAGAATTACTAAAACGGCTTTATTCTTTTAATGTATAAACACTTTACATTTTGTCTTACTTGTTCTTAATGCTACTTCTATAAATTACTATTTTATTTCTGCGCTCAAAAATTAAGTTTCTAATATTTTTGAATCTTTTTTACTTATCTCACTATATTCAATTAGTTATGAGTTAGTGTCGTTCCTTCTCGAATATTTACCTAAACAGAATGCTGCTCATCAAAATCTTCTCGCCTAATTTATAGAATCTGCCTTAAATGATTTCCAATGATTTAGCTGGCACCCAACCGACATGACCATCTTCCAATTGAATTTCCATCCAATCATTTAATTGATTTTTAATTTTAACTTTAGTTCCTTCGTGAAGAATAAACAAATCTGTTCCACCTGTATCCGGAGAACTCTTTCCTGTTACAGTTGCTGCATAAACAATTGCATATTCGTGAGAGATAACACTTTCTTTCTGCCTTTTTGCATAGTTCATAGCCACAAAACAGAGAATGATAACAACAATACCCGAAAAGAAAGATGTTTTCTTTAACCAAGAGAAACGTGCAAATAAGAAACAACCTAATAATCCAATAAAAAGAATAAACAACACAATACTAATAACAGCCCATGTGTTAGAACTGAACCACTTTTGAATTGCTTCATTCCACTTGGTAATCAACAATTTTTCCACCGGATCGATTTTATCAGTAGTATGACTCTTCGCCAATTCCAAATTAAATAATACATCTTCGTTACTTGGATCTAAAAGGAGTGCCCTTTCATAATTTAAGATGGCAGGACCAATAAATCCTTGTTTATATTTTGCATTTCCTAAATTGTAGTATAAAGCAACCGATTCGCCTTCTGTCCTGAGTATATCTTCATAAAGACTATCTGCTACAGCAAAATTTTCCTTGGTATATTGATCGTTAGCCTCTTTCATTTTTTGAGACTCAGCTGCTTCTACAAGAGCAATACCGATGAATAGGGATAGAATAAGCAATGCAATCTTCTTCATGTTCTACTATTTTTTTACTTGTTCTTCTAATTGACTGATAATATCGATAGTTTTTTCATACAATGTCTCCATGCTATTTCCACTTTCAACAGGAGCATAGCGAGCAAACTCGCAAGTGTCAAGTATATCCAACAACTCTTTCGTTGTCTCGTCGCTGACACAAGAGGATTTTAACTTTGCTTCAATATTATCTTTGTTTAGTTCTGCAACCGGAATCGTTAGTTTGTCACTAATATATCCGCTTAAAGCTTTTAATAACTCCTCATAGAATGCAGATTTATTTGCTGCTATCAAATGTTGTTCGGCTATTTTTAGACGTTTTTTTGCCATCTTGTTGGCACGCTTATTACGTACATTGGCAATATTCGCATTTTCTGCTGCTTGTTTTCGATAAACAATGTACAATACCAACAACAAGAGGGCAGGGCAGATAAAGAACATCCAATAGGTTGTTGAACCATATAAGAAATCATCTTTAGGAGATAAATCAATATTATTGCTATTGATGAAACGGATATCCTTACCCAAATATTTGATATTCTCCTTATTGGAATAGTTGGAGATAACTTGGTTACTTCCGCTTCCGCCTTCTCCTTTTTGCACATTGAGTACATATTCACCAGTGCTTAATGTTTGGTATCTCTTTTTCTGAGGATCGAAATAGCTGAAAGTGGCCGCTGGAATTGTAAATTCACCTTCATAGCGAGGAATCGCCAAGTATTCAACACTCTTGCTGCCGCTCACACCGGAACTTGATGCTTTAATCTTGGTATCAACTTTTGGGTCATAAACTTCAAAATCGTTTGGAAATGTGAATTCAGGTATTTTGGCAAACTTTAAATTTCCATTTCCGCTGATTTTTAATTTTATTGTTACTGCTTCATTTGCTTTCAAGGTTTCTGTATTTATGGAAGACTCCATCTTGAAAGAACCTACAGCTCCATTGAAGTTTTGCGGTTTGCCTTCTGTTGGTAACGACATAACTTCAATTTTTGCACTAGGAATCTTAACAACCTTGTTCACATTATAGGTGTTGAAAAAGTCGTCCATATCAAAGAAACCTCCTCTTCTACGTCTGTTGTTTTGAACTTGTGCTGTCACCGAGACAGAGCCTTGCTCTATCTCTAATGTTCCTGCCCTTTGAGGGAAAAGAACTGTTTGCTTCAATATAAAAGTTTTATATCTACTATTATTATATGTTTCATCACCATAACGATTATTGTCATTCAACTCGATGTCTTGTGCCACAAATCCTTTGTATTCAGGAAGATTTACCTCGTTCAATCCTGAAACATTTCCTCGATGATACAATTTGATGGTGGCAATAATCTGCTCTTGCTCATAAACCTTCTTTTTTGTGTATTCGGTGCGAATGAAAATATCTTGATCCGAAATATTGCTGTTTGTTGCTTGCTGTGCTCTACTTTGCCCTCCTTGCGATGAGGCATTATTTTGATTTGCCTCCACAACCTTGATAGTTACTGCATTAGAAACCAATGTTTTACCTTCATGGGGAAGTCGAGCAGAAGAGATGGTAAAAGTTCCTACTTTTTTGGGTGATAGGATATAGGTAATTGCAGAGTTGGTTGTAGTTGTCATTGAACCATTAATTATACTCACTGATTTACCTGTACTTGTGCTCGGACCTGCCAAGATGTCAAATGCACTTAAATCAGGTATCTGCAATTCTTCTGCAGAGGCATTCTTCACATTAAATACCAAGCGGAATTGTTGATTCATACCTACAATCTGTGGTGCACTTACTGTCAACTCTACGTTGGATGCATGCGTCACAAAACATGACATCATTAGCACGACGAACAATATAATATTTCTTTTCATCTCAAAAATTTTCTACAAAATTAGTCAAAATTTAATAATCTGTTACCAATCTTTTTCTACTTTGTATTGTTTGCGATCCACTTGTTTCGCTTTCATCTTCTCTTGCGTCTCTTTTTCCTCTTCTTCCAAAGCTTTTAAGATTTGCTCAGCATTCTCCTTAGACATTTGATTAGGGTCTTGTTTTTCCTCCTCTTTTTGGTCTTGTTGTTGCTGCTGTTGTTGCTGTTGCTGATCTTGTTGATCCTTTTTATCATCTTTTTTCTCGTCATTTTGATCTTGATTATTACTTGGCGGAGGTGGCATCTGTTGTAAAATCTTTGCTAATTGAGCCTCGTAATTTTGAGCAATAGCCAAGTTGTATCTTGTACTATCATTTGTCGGATCTAAACGTAGTGCAGATTTATAATCCTTGATAGGATCTCCAATTTTTTTGTAATTGTCTTGAATCAAATTATAAATCTGACTCTTGGCATTGGCTGGAGCCGTTCCTGCCTTTTCCATCTCTTCTAATTGGGCATAAACAGCCAATAAACTATCTAATGATGTTAGTTGAGACATGGCGTTATTCCCTTTGTTATGATATACGTTCGAAGCTAACGCATTCAATTCGGCTTTCCCTTCCTCATCCGTATTAATCTTTTTTTCCTCTATATTTCGAAGGGCTTTTTCGTATTGCTTTTTAGACAAATCGTTTTTTCCTACCTTTTGTTGTGCGTTAGCGTAGTTAAAATTAGCTCCGGGATTTGTTGAATCTATCGTCGTTGCACGAACATAAGGTATTTGCGACTTTTCAAACTCTTTTTCTTCAAACAAATCATTTCCTTTTTCAATATAGTCATTGGTTTGTTCGAACGAAAGTTCCTTTTTATTCAACAATACAATTGCCAAAACAATGCACAATAGGGTAGCGGCAACCGATATAATTATTATCTGTTTTTTTTCCATCTTTAATCAAATAATTTGAAGTTCCTAAACAATCCGTTTTTCTTCTCCATTAAGAAATACTCCAATAGCAATAGTGCAAGGGCAATCCATGCAAGAACCGGAAATTGTTCGTTGTATTCTGAATATACTTTTGTTTCTACATCATCTTTTGCTATTTTGTCCAACTCTTTTTGCATATAGCGCATCGCTTCATTACTATTGTCTGCACGCACATAGATTCCATTTCCTTCCATGGCAATCTCTTGCCCTACAGACTCATTTAGTTTAGACATAACAACATTTCCTGCCTTATCTTTTTTGTATGTACCTCCGCCAGTTGGAATCGGAGACCCTTCAGGTTTTCCTATACCAATCACATTCACCTGAATCCCTTTTTCTGCAGCTTCTTTAGCAGCACCTTTGGCATCATCTTCATGGTTTTCTGCATCTGTTATAATAATGATTGATTTTCCTGTTTTCTCACTGTCTGAAAAGGAGTTACATGCCATTTTAATGGCTGAACCTATTGCTGTTCCTTGTTGTCCTATCAAGTCGGTATTAATGGAAGAGATGAACATTTTTGCAGATTGATAATCACTCGTAATCGGAAGTTGTGTAAAGGCTCTTCCTGCAAAAACAATCACTCCAACTTTATCGTTATTCATACCCTCCAACATCTTTGTCAACATCTGCTTTGCTCGTTCCAAACGATTAGGATAAACATCCTCAGCCAACATAGAATTGGAGATGTCTAATACAACCATCACCTCAACACCTTTTTTCTTCACATATTCCAACTTAGAACCCATTTGAGGTCGTGCCACGATAAATATAGATAAAGTAAATGCCAAAAGCATCAGCGAGAATTTGATAATCTGACGAGAATTGGAAACTCCTGGCATCAACTCTTTTAGCAATTCAATGTCACCAAATTTCTTTAATTGTCTCTTCCTGTTTATGCGCGTATAAATATACCAACCCACCAATACTGGAATGATGAGTAGAAAATATAAATATTCTGGATTTGCAAATCTAAATAACATATCGTTTCTCTTTAAATTATGGAATATGTCGTAAAATTGTATTTCTTAGCAATATCTCCAAAAGTAATAACAAGATTGCAGCAATGGCGTATGGAAGATACTCTTCGTTTTTAGAGGTGTGTTCCGTTACTTTAATCTTAGTTTTTTCCATTTTGTCGATATCATTGTAGATTGCCTTCAACGAATTATTGTTGGTAGCACGGAAGTAATGTCCTCCTGTTTTTTCTGCAATAGCCTCCAAAGTCTCTTCATCAATCTCTACCGGTACCATCTGTTTTTGTATTCCAAAAATAGTTTGTACAGGGTAGGGGGCTTCTCCTTTTGTTCCAACACCAATAGTATAAACCCTTATACCATAAGCCTTAGCTAATTCTGAGGCTGTCATAGGATCGATTTCTCCTCGATTATTGGTACCATCAGTCAAAAGAATAATTACTTTCGATTTGGCTTGACTATCTTTTAAGCGATTGACAGCATTCGCTAATCCCATTCCGATTGCAGTACCATCTTCATCCATCATTCCATCTTTTATGGTTCCCATTAGGTTAACCAATGTTTTCTTATCGGTTGTCAACGGACAAAGTGTGTAACTTTCTCCGGCAAAGATTACCAAACCGATATTATCATTGGGTCTGCTAGATAAAAACTCAGTTCCTACTGCTTTTGCTGCTTCTAATCGATTGGGTTTTAAATCCTCGGCAATCATACTGCCGGAGATATCCAACGTCATGACAATATCAATACCTTCTACATCCTTGTCAGACCAATTATTCACGGTCTGAGGACGAGCTAAAACAACAATGAGTAGTGCTAAAACGCCCATTCTTAATACAAACGGCAGATGCAACAAATAATATTTATAACTCTTTGGAACCTTCATAAAGGTCTCTGTTGAAGATACTTGCAAATTTGCCGTGTACTTCTTCCTTTTCCATATATACCACGCAGCAATAGGAATGAGAAAAAGTAGAAAATATAGATATGATGGATTTTCAAAAATCATTGCTTCTGTTTTTCTATTTTAGTGTTACCTGTTTCTTCCGGTTGCTCCACTTCTGGAAGAGCAACCTCTTCTTTTTTAGTCTTATTGACAATGAAAAATGCATTTACTATACTTATTTCATTATCTTCTTGTGATGGTTCCATTTTTGCAAACTTCACCATATCGGAAATGTCAAATATTTCTCTGACACGTTCTATTGCGTCAACTGCATCATGCTCATACTTTAGAGAGCGAATAATCTCAGACGAAGTCATTTCCATCGCCGGAATATTAAATCTTCTGGTGAAATAATCTCGCAATGTATCTGTCAATACTGTGTAATAGACTTTAACTTCACCTTTCTGCCATAATTTGTCTGACTTAATTTTTTCCAACTCTTCTAAAGCAATCTCATGAGGAAGACGATTATCCACAACAATCTCTTCTTCAATTTGATTGTTTTTCATCTCTTGAACAACTTTATAAATGTAGTAGATGAGAGCTCCCAATCCAAGAATTCCCAATACAATAGATAAATACAACAAAAAACGTACCCAATTAAATGGTGGATCATAGTTTTCTGCCATGCCTGTCAATTGGGCATTGGTCAAATCTTCGTCGTATGTGATAACATCCAAATATAACTGTTCAGTCGTATAACTTTGTGTTTTACTTTTGAATACGAATGGAGGTAGCACATAACGCCCTGTATCAAAAGAGGTTATGAAATACTCTTGTTTGATTGTCAATGCATTATTGGATTTTAAAGTATCCGGAGGAGTTATTTTTAAAATTTCAATTCCCTGTGCCAATGTATCATTGCCATTAATTGTAGGGAAATAAACAACCGCACTATGAGGTTGTTTTACCTCCAAAGCAATTTTTCTCTGTTCTCCAATCTTCATTATGCTCGAATCCAATGCCGCTGACACTGTTATTGCTTGCGAATAACTTGTCGTTACCATGGCAAAGAACATAATTATTATCCCTGTAATTCTTTTATAACTCATTGTTATTAAGTTTTTTGCGTTAAGAAGTGGGGCATTTATTGAATCATCGCTTTCTAATGTCTAATTATGAACAATAACAATTCAACCACTCCTATGTTCTAATCCTCATGCTCGACGTCTGAAAAGATTCATCAATGCTTTGACGAAATCTTCGTCTGTAGCAATCGACTCATAGTTTACGCCACATTGATTAAAAGTTTGTTTCAATCGCTCTTGTTTTTCCTTCCAATTTTGACCATACGCCATGCGCAATTTTTTGTCAGAAGTATCAATCCACATATCCTCTCCCGACTCCGCATCTTTTACCTTTATCAACCCTACTGATGGAAGTTCTGCCTCTCTCTTGTCATATACTTGTAAGCCAACCATATCATGTTTACGATTGGCAATCAACAACGATTTTGAGAAATCCTTATCTATAAAGTCTGATATAATAAATGCGGTACTTCGTTTTTTTATGGCATTTGTCATGTATTGTAATGCACCCTCAATATTGGTTTTGGTACTTTGAGGTTCAATTCCTAACATTTCTCGAATAATGTACAACACATGTTTTTTTCCTTTTTGTGGAGGAATAAATTTTTCTATTTGATCAGAGAAAAAGATAACGCCGATTTTGTCATTATTTTGTATTGCAGAAAAGGCAATGGTTGCTGCAATCATGGTAACCAACTCTCTTTTGGTTTGGGAGATTGTTCCAAAATTACCACTCGCAGACACATCTATCAACAAAATCATTGTCATTTCACGCTCCTCTTCAAACACCTTTATGTAAGGCTTGTTGAAACGAGCTGTTACATTCCAATCAATACTTCTTACATCATCGCCAAACTGATATTCGCGTACTTCGGAAAATGTCATTCCTCGTCCTTTAAATGCAGTGTGATATTCTCCTGCAAAGATATGATGGGAGAGTCCTTTCGTTTTTATTTCTATTTTCCGAACTTTTTTTAATATTTCGCTTGTATCTTTCATCCTTAACAGATTATGACCTGATTCCGACTTGTTATGAATTTATATACTTTCGGTAAAAATTCATTCGTCGAAATTAGATTTTTTTTTCAATGTTTACTATTTAAACAAATACTTCTACCAATCTTTTATTAAAGCAACTTCACAAATCACCATAAAATTATAGAAGCAATCGAATGAAATTGCCGAAAGTTCTTAGAATTCATCTATCTTCTCTTTTTTTTCGACTTGCCAACTTAGAAATAAATGACTTAAAACAATAGAATATAACCTATATCTATAATATTAAGCAAAATAACTCCGCAATGTCTTACTCGAAAAAAATCGTTACCGTTAATTCAACAATCTCAATCTGCATCAAGATTATGGCACTTCAACAGAGTTCAAGATTTCATTAATAATCTCCTCAGTTGTCATATTGTTAGCTTCAGCTTCATAGCTCAATCCGATACGATGTCTCAACACATCCATTGCGATGGCACGAACATGTTCCGGAACAACATAACCTTTTCCTTCGATAAATGCGTATGCTTTTGCAGCCAATGCCAAGTTGATAGAGGCACGAGGAGATCCTCCAAAAGAGATCATATCTTTCAAATGTTCCAATCCGCATAATTCAGGGAAACGAGTTGCATGAACAATATCAACAATATATTTTTCGATGTTCTCGTCAAGATATACTTGTTGAACCACTTTTCTTGCCTCTATAATATCTTCAGGCTTTAAAATCGGCTTAATCTCTTTCTTTTCACGTTGAATATTTTGACGAATAATCAATTTTTCCTCTTCCGGTTTAGGATAAGTGATGTTCACCTTCAACATAAAACGATCCACTTGAGCTTCCGGAAGTGGATATGTACCCTCTTGTTCAATTGGGTTTTGCGTAGCAAGCACCAAGAAAGGAGTAGGGAGTTTGAATGTCTCTTCTCCAATAGTGACTTGACGTTCTTGCATCGCCTCTAACAAAGCACTTTGTACCTTTGCCGGTGCTCTATTGATCTCATCTGCTAATACCAAATTAGCAAATATCGGACCTTTTTTAATATTAAACTCTTCTGTTTTTTGACTATATATCAATGTTCCGATTACGTCCGCAGGTAATAGGTCCGGTGTAAACTGAACACGATTGTATTTGGCATCAATCAACTCTCCTAAAGTCTTTATAGCTAATGTTTTTGCTAATCCGGGAACTCCTTCTAACAAAACGTGTCCGTCTGCCAATAAACCAATTAATAATGATTTTACTAAGTGTTTTTGTCCGACAATGGTAGAATCCATTCCCATAATCAAACTATCTACAAAAGAACTTTGCTCTTTGATTCTTTCGTCCAATTCTCTTAAGTTAATTGTCTGATTCATCTCTTTTATATTTTTTCTAAATTTTTCTAATTTTATTAAATGCAAAGATACTTCTTTACTCTTTTGGGTGTTAGTTAATAACTATTAAATGATTTTACTTTGTTTTAAAATCCTATTTATAACAACCTAAAGTGTTGTTTTGCTCACATTGACTATTATTTATTGATTAACTTTTGATTAATACTACTAACAGCCGACATACATTCCTCTGAATCCGGATCGGTAATCGATGGATTTAAATCCGGAATTTTAATTTTTGCTCCAATTGGAACATTGTTGGGGTTGGAAATAATATCTCGGTTAAAATAGTAGATATATACCCAAAAATTCTTATGTCCTAAGTTTTTAAGAGATACCAATGTCAGACGGTTTCCGTTAGTCATTGTAACCTCATTCTTTACCGGACAAGAGGATGGGAAATTCATGCCGGGATAGTTCTCATTCATGAAATTAACCAACTCACTATCAAATGTTTTTGTTTCTACTGCATCTTCTACAACAGGCTCTTCTGAAAAACTCTCTTCAAATTCTGCCTCTGTACTCTCTTCTGTATTCTGAAGTTCTTCTGCATCCATAATCTCATCTTCAACTCCCTCTTCAGCAAAGAATAACTCTTCGTCATCTTCCGTTGATTCTGAAACCAATTCTGGAGATTCACTCTCTACCAACTCTTGTGGAGGTAACGGGTTGTTACCCTCTTCTTGCACATTCTCACCAAGTAGGTTAAAGTGCTTTAATGCAAAATAAGCAACGGCTGCTAACAAAGCAAGCAATAGTAAAATAAAGAGGATTTTCGAACCTTTTTTCTTCGGTTTTTTACTCTGTTCACTCTCATTCTCTCCATCTTCTTCCGATGCAGTAACAGTTTCTTCGTCATCAACTTTTTCTTCCTTGGTCTCTTCAGAAATAGTTTCTTCTGCTATTTTTTCTTCAGTTTTTTGCGCTGCTTCGTTCTCCACCTCTTCGTTTACATCGTTTTCATTCGTTGATATTTCATTTGCTTCCTCTGCAACGATGTTATCTTTCTCTTCTGCCAATTCAATGTTATCTTTTTTCTCTTCCATGATATTATTGTTAATTGTTTCTGTTATAAATGGTTTTTCTTCTTGAATAATCTCTTCTGCTATTGGGGTAGATGCTATTCTCTCTTCACCTAACTTATTTTCCTCAATTTCTACGGTATTTTCGGATGGAGACTCTATCTTTTTCTCTGCCACCTTTGAATCTTCAAACTCCTTAGTCTCCTGTTCGTTCGGCTGGGTAAACGCTGCTGCAGTAATGTTTTCCTCCTTATCATCATTACTTGTTTCTATGATGTTATCATCGTCATCATCATCAGGTGTTACCGTCACAGGTGCATCGTCAGATAGGGTATAGGTTTCAAGATGCGAATAGGGTTTGTTTATCTCCTCTTTCAGCGTTTTTTCCGGCGTGAATGAAATCTTATTGTGAGCCGGAATAATATATTCCGAACCATCTTGCACATTCACACTCTTTCTCTGCTCGATAGAGATAATTTTAAATGTTCCCAAGCCTTTTACTTTGGCTATACCATCTTTTTTTAAACCCTCTTCAATTACATCAATCAAGATGCGAAGAAAATTTTCTGATATTTTTTTGGATTGACCGGACTGTTCCGACAACTTATCAATTATTTCTTGTAATGTCAATTTTATATTCATAATCTACCTCCTTATCATATTAACGTAGAACCGTTAATTCTCTTGATTAAATTTCTCTTTTAAAATGGAACTTGGCTTGAATGACAATGTCTGTTTTGGGGGTACAAGCATTCTTTGTTTTGTTGTAGGATTAACCGAAATACGCTCACTTTTTTTCCGCAATTCAAACGTTCCAAATCCTTGCAAGGCTATAGAATTTCCTTCCAAAACCTCATTTTTAATGATAACAGACAATGAGTCCATCAATTCATCAAGAACTTTACTATCAACTTCAAGTCTTTTCTTTATCTCTGTATTTATTTCTTTCGTGTTCATTGTTTTGTTCGTTTTAATTGTATAATTTTTTTAATTGGGTATTTCTATAATAGTGTTCTAAAATCTCCTTGTAACCATATCCCTTTTCCGCCATCATGGCTGCTCCAATCTGACAAAGTCCGACGCCATGCCCCCAACCTGCTCCATACAATCGGAATCGAGCAGGAACACCGCCTTCTTCACCCTCTTTTTTTATGATGAAAGCAGAACTATAGAGGTGAGACTCCGATAACATTTTGCGTATCTCCAACTCTTTTCCAATAATAAGTGTTGTCTTGCTTCCCACAATCTTCAACTCAACCAATCGTCCGGAGGTTCCTCTTCGCACAGGAATAAGGTCGATTATCTCCCCAAAATCAATTCCACTCTTTTTTCGTATCAAGTCCGACAACTCTTTCTGGTTATAGGTAACCTCCCAACGATAGAAATCGGTTGTCTCTTGGTCGTAACCATTCAAAACCTGACTTAACACATGCTTATCTGTGGTGGCACAAAAAGCATCGGGCTGACTCAAAATCCACTTTTCGGCTTCATCTTCTTGAGTCAAGTCGGGGAGTTGCCCACTTTTTGAGTCTGAGAAACTCTCTAAATAGGGGACATTTCTCTCTTCCCAACAATTTTCAAACAACTCCGTCGCTCCTCCACACGACTTTGAGAATCTGGCATCACAAATTTCCCCATCATACATCAACACTTCACCTCGGGTTTGGCGAATAGCTTCTGCCACTGTTGATGTACTCTCTCTTGTGATACCTTGATAACGTTGACAATGGTCGTCCGCACAAACATCAAAGTTCTTATGGTCATGGTGGTCATACCAACGAATCCTTTTTTCTGTTGTTTCAATAAGAGTTTCCGACAAGGTGTTTTCTTCCGATTTTTTTTCTCTTAATTGAGCCATGAGCCAACTCCTCGAGATTACAGCATGAGCCTTTAGCAACTCCATAGAGGAGGTAGAACGCATTTCTGAGGAAATTACACTGGTCAAATACAATTCAGCCTCGATGAGATTGATAGCTGTGATACGATCCTCCTCAACAATGAATTGAATCCCCCCGCGAAAAACTTGATTTTCCTCTCGTTCCCAATGAAACTCCTTCCCAATTGTCACATTCTTTAAGGTAAAACAAGAAGTTGGTTGTGATGGTAAAAACAAGAGAGAATCATACCGACGAGATAGAAATTCAACCTCCCCATTTTGGAGAGAAACCTTATATTCACCGGCTTTCAAAACCTCTCCATTCAATAGATAATCATCGCCAAGACTAAACTCAATGTTCAGCCCCGACATAATACCAACTCGAATTTTAGGTTCTGTATTACTTACCATGTTTTTCATCACTTTCCGACAAAGGTAAGAAATTTGTTAAATAATCAACCAATTTTACAGAAAAAGTTGGATGAATTGGAGATTTTTTGAAAGATTGAAGAGTCAACTATATTGTCAGTCACTCTTACACTTCACTCTGATTTTCTCTTTTGCCATGGAAAATAATTATAGAAATTTCAAGAATTTTATAAATGAATTATAGAACCCACCGAAAGTATAAATGCACTTCAAAATCATCTCAACCAATTTATAGAAGATATATTGGCTAACAGTTTAAAATTTAGCATAATAACGATTTGTATTACATTTTTTAGTCGGACTTTTTGCTATTATGATACACTTTTCAGTCGGACTTTTTGTTATTATGATACACTTTTTAGTCGGACTTTTGTGTTTTATCTAAATAATTATCTAAATTTGCCACAAAAACAAATAGATGAAAAGAGAGGTAATACATCAACTATATGAATGGAAAGAGAAGAAGGAACGGAAACCCCTCATTCTACAAGGAGCAAGACAAGTTGGAAAAACTTGGCTGATGAAAACTTTTGGCAAAGAGGCATTTGAGAAGTGCGTTTACATCAACTTTGAAAACGACTCTAGACTAAGCGGATTGTTTGAGAAGGATTTTGACATCCAGCGCATTTTGTTTGAAATTCAGCTTGCTACCGGCATTATGCCCGACAAAGAGACTCTGTTACTATTTGATGAGATACAGGAGGTGAAACGAGGCGTAACAGCACTAAAATATTTTTATGAAAATGCCCCTGAATTTCCAATTATCGCAGCAGGTTCACTATTGGGTGTTGCCACTCGTCAGAACGACAGCTTTCCTGTCGGGAAGGTTGATTTTCTATCTATTTATCCGCTCTCCTTTTGGGAATTTCTAAACGCAATAGGGAAAGGGGCATTCGTCGAAGCTATAAAAAACAAACAATGGGAGCTGTTGTCCTCTTTTGAAGCTGATTTGCAAGGGATGCTGCGACAGTACTTCTTTGTGGGAGGAATGCCGGAGGCGGTCAAATCTTTCGCAGAAGATGGCGACATGCAGACGGTGAGAGATATTCAAAAAAACATTCTTGACGCACACGACAAAGACTTTTCAAAGCATGTCCCAATAGCTGAGGTGCCTCGTCTGAGAATGGTATGGAACAGCATTTGCGGACAACTTTCCAAAGAAAATAAAAAATTTATTTTCGGACTTTTGAAAGAGGGGGCCCGCGCAAAGAGTTTTGAACTTGCCATAGAGTGGCTGAAAGATGCCGGACTTGTGTATAAAGTGAATAGAACGAAAAAGGGGTTGCTTCCGCTTTCCGCTTACGAAGATTTCTCTGCATTCAAGCTATTCTTATTGGATGTTGGTCTGCTCGGTGCCATGTGCGAACTGCCGCCGTCTGCCTTGCTTAACAAAAACTCCATTTTTACCGATTACAAAGGCGCACTGACCGAACAATACGTATTTCAGCAACTGCGACTAAATAAAGGAAACAAAATTTTTTATTGGTCAGCAGAAAACTCACAAGGCGAAATCGACTTTTTAGTACAAAACAATGACGAGATTATTCCCATAGAGGTAAAAGCTGAAGAGAATTTGCAAGCCAAAAGTCTGAAATGTTTCATAGAGCGCAACCCATCTTTGCACGGCGTACGCCTATCAATGTCTTCCTACCGCAAGCAGTCTTGGATGAGCAATTTTCCGCTATATGCGACAGAAACAGAAATAATTAGAAGATAAATTATTAATTTTTCAGAAAGTTAAGCAATAAATTGTAAAAATGAGAAGCAGGAGATCGTTTATTTTGCAACACTGAGTATTTGGATTTATTACTGTCCGCTAAAAGTTTAAAAAAGAAAAAAAATCAGGGCTGATTCCATAAAAGGTTTCAGCCCTTTTGGGTTATTTTTGTATATGCAAAAAAAATTAAATAACCATGGGCAAAAATAGCATTTTTTTCGGACAGCCGATATATGGACAGTTAATAAAATCGCTTGACCGCGATAAAATTGTTGAA
>SUWZ01000058.1 GCA_015061185.1 Bacteroidales bacterium | reverse complement strand
CTTCGTGGTTCTTCATAATTTGTCCAATACCATTGAATATCCAAAGAATCAGATGAATTATTATTTATACATCCTTTCACAGTATATTCATGAGTTATGAGAATGTCTTCCTTACATGAACTAATCAAAGATATAGTCAATCCAAAAATCAAAAAGCTTATCAATTTTCTCATTTTCTGTTGCATTGTTTTTAATGTTGTGTCACTAAAGGCAACATTGCCCAAAACAATCTTTTCTTCATTATTAAGAAGCTGTTTAAATTTTATTAAAAAAAAAAATTTAGAGTTTCACTCTCTTATTTTCGGCATCTTTGAGATTCTTTTTAACCTATTTTTATTCTCCTTTTTTGATAATAGTCCACTATTTTCTACAAAAGAAGACTAAAAATAGATTTAAAAATCTCTCTCAAATATGCTCGAAATAAAATTTAAACAACTTCTAAACAATTAGAAATTGTTAAAATTTTTCACAAATGTAAAGAATATAATCGGAGTAAACAAGAGATTGCTGATACAAGATTCAAGTTTCAAGTAGCGCACTTTCTGAAACCTGAAACCTGCGTTAGTACCCTGATACTAGAACCCATGCAAGGTACTGCCTTCCAGGCAGAGCACCATTGTGTGTCCTATCACCCAAGATGCGTTCCGGGCTACCATCGCTATTTTCCCGAGACGTCGTCCCGGATTACCATCGCTACGCTCAGTACTGCCTTCCAGGCAGAGAGGAATTGGGTAGTTGCATACTTGAATCCTGAATCTTTAACCCTGAATCTTGAATCTTGAAACCTGAAACGTGCGTCAGCTCCATGAATCCTGAAACAAAAAAAGTCGAAGAATTTCTTCTCCGACTTTTGTGGGCCCAACAGGACTTGAACCTGTGACCCCCTGATTATGAGTCAGGTGCTACTAACCAACTGAGCTATGGGCCCTATTTGCAAATGGAAAAATATTCATTACCTTTGCAAAAACTGATGCAAAAGTAGCAATTTTCATTTAAATACAAAACTTTTGAGTAACTTTACTTAAAAAAAAATTTAAAAAATGGAATTTATAGATGAAATTGAAAATTTTTCAAACGATGGTTTGGCTCTAACCATTGGTTTTTTTGATGGTGTCCACCTTGGTCACGCCTATTTGGCAGATCAACTTAACCAAATCGCCAAAGAAGAAAAACTAAAATCAGCATTTCTGACTTTTTGGCCACACCCAAGGATTGTTCTAAATGAACCCTACAAGCCCAAATTGCTTAATTCTTTAGAGGAAAAAAAGGTTTTAATGGAGAGATTACCTATTGATTATTGTCTTCAGACCGATTTTTCGATTGAAATTTCCAATCTTTTGGCTTACGATTTTATGAAAAAACTTCTGAAAGAGAGGTTGAATGTGAAACACCTCCTAATCGGGTACGACCATCGTTTTGGGAAAAATCGCGAAGAGGGGTTTGATGACTATTGTCAATATGGGGAGGAATTGGGCATTAAGGTTACGCAAGCTGAGGTCTTTATGAAGGATAATTTCACTATCAGCTCTTCTTTCATCAGAAATTTGCTGAACGTGGGAGACATCAGATTGGCCAACCAATACCTGAATTATACTTACTCCGTCAGCGGAACTGTAATTGAGGGGGAACATTTGGGAAATAAAATGGGATATCCTACCGCTAATGTCTCTTTGGATGAAAAGAACAAATGTCTTCCACAGTCCGGTGCATACGCAGTAAAAGCAATAGTTAGAGGAACTTCTCGCAATGGAATGGCATACGTTGGCACTCGCCCTTCTGTAACTAATGGTAACGAAACGATTGGTATCGAGGTGAATATTTTTGACTTCAATGAAAATATTTATGGAGAAAAGATTTCAGTGGAGTTTTTGGAAAGAATAAGAGCTCAAAAACGTTTTGCAGATATTGCAGAACTAAAAGAGGCTATCGCTTCCGATGAGAAAAAGGTTAAAGAGTTTTTTTCAAAGTGTGTATAAGGAAATCTAACATGGGGAAGGAGAAAGTTATTTACTTTCTTTTATTTCGTGGATGATACTCTGTAATCTCTTCTCTTAAGTAGTGGATGGAAAGATGGGTATAAATTTCGGTGGTCAAAACCGATTTATGTCCTAACATTTCTTGTATTGCGCGTAAATTGGCTCCCCCTTCCAATAGATGGGTAGCAAATGAGTGACGGAAGGTGTGCGGACTCACACTCTTTTTTACCCCGGCTTGCTCCACCAAGTTTTTCACAATCGTAAAAACCATAACACGGGTCAACTTCTTTCCTCGTCTATTTAGAAATAGGTAATCTTCGTGCCCTTTCTGTATCGGTAACTCCGAACGATGTGGCAACCACGACAAAATATTTGAAATGGCTTGTGGTGAAAGGGGGACCAATCGTTGCTTATTACCTTTACCAATAACAACCAAATACTTTTCTTCAAAATAGATGTTGGATAATAATAGCTCTGTCAGCTCTGAAACTCGCAAACCACAGCTATACAAGGTCTCTATAATGGCCTTATTTCTAACTCCTAACGGATCGGAAATATCCGCCTGAGCAAGTATTGAATTTATCTCATCAAGATTTAATACTTCAGGCAAATGCTGACTCAATTTAGGGAGTTCAAGCAAATCTGTAGGGTCGTCTTCTATCAACTTTTCGAGAAGCAGAAAGTGGTAAAAAGACTTTAACCCTGAGATAATTCTTGCTTGCGAACGAGAAGATATACCTAATTCGGAAAGTTCAACCAAAAAATCAAACAAAACATCATAATCAACCTCCTTATACGAAATATGAGCCTCAGCGAGATAAGACAACAATTTTGCCAAATCTTCCATATAGCTGGAAATCGTATTGGAAGAGAAAGAACGCTCCAAACTTAGATAAATTTGATAATTGGCAATAACCGGATCATCTAAAAAAGTCTCTATCTTCATACCTTAAAGAGAATCAAAATAAGATCTATAAGCGCATCACCCTTTGGGCAAATTGATAAGTGCCTCTATCGCCAAACGATAAGAATCCATGCCAAATCCAACTATTATGCCATGACAGGCGGATGATAAAAAGGAGTGATGACGATAGGGTTCTCTTTTATGAACATTAGAAATATGAACTTCTATAACGGGAGCAGGAATAGCTCTAATCGCATCTGCAATGGCCAAAGAGGTGTGGGTATAGGCTCCTGCATTTAGTACGATTCCATCGCAAGAAAATCCTTGCTCGTGAAGTTTATTTATCAACTCTCCTTCTACATTGGATTGATAATAAGTGAATTTTATATTGGAATAGCGTTGTTGTAATGTTGCGAAATAGGATTCAAAGGATTCGGCACCATAAATGCCGGGTTCTCTTTTCCCTAACAAGTTTAAGTTGGGACCGTTTATAATGATTATGTTCATAATTGTATAGTTTACATTAATTTTAGCACAAATGTAACACTTTTTATGTAGTGGTTGCGACTTTAATTATGTTTTTCGATCTGTATTAAAAAAATTTCATCGTGCGAACTACTGATTAAGTAGATACTCAGAATATTTGCTCATACAATATAAAGTGGTAAAAAAGATTATCAATCAATCACAAATTTCACCTCTTTCATGTAGAAAAATCGCCGCTCACCAGATAATAACCTGAGACAGAGTTGGCCATCATTAGCTACAGATTCTAATACTGCCTCAAAAGTTCCTGTAGCATCTTCATAGAAAGAGCTATAGCCCAAACGGTAAAGATGGCGTTGATAGTCGGATCTTATCTGGGTTAAATCTCCTGACAAGAGTTGATTATAACGAAGACGCAGGTGAAATTGCAAAGCGTCAAACAGAGTAGATAGAGAGTATTGCTTACCCGTGATTGAGGCGAGCGAGATGGGATTAGGGGCATCTGAAACGAAATGTGTTTGATTTACATTGAGCCCTACACCGACAATCGAAGATGAAATTTGAGAGCCTTGTATGGAATTCTCAATTAAAATTCCGGCAATTTTTTTATCTTGATAGTATATATCGTTAGGCCATTTGATAGTAAAATCGGCAGAAGGAATACACTGGGTAAAAAAATCAATCAAAGCCAATGATGTGAATTGGGATAATAAAAAGAAATCTTTAACAGGTAAAAAATGGGGGTAAAAAAGGATGCTAAAAAGAAGATTGGCTCCTCTTTCTGATTCCCAATAAGCTCCTACCTGACCGCGTCCTTCTGATTGATAATCAGAAATAACGACAGAAAACTCCGGGAGCGAATCCGTCAACAATTTAGATAACTCTGTATTGGTGGATGATAATGATTCGTATTTGAAAAGAGCAGGAGTCATCGGGTAGGTTTGAATTGTAAAACTTTTCCGCCCTTTTCTACATCGGATGTTACCCATAAGTTACCGCCGATAACAGCACCTTCGCCAATTACAATTCTACCTAAAATAGTTGCATTGGCATAGATGACAACATTATCTTCAATAATTGGATGACGAGCTATATTTTTTACCGGATTTCCATCTTTATCCACCTCAAAACTTTTGGCTCCTAAGGTAACTCCTTGATAGAGTTTTACATGATTTCCAATGATGGTGGTCTCGCCAATCACAACACCGGTTCCATGGTCGATAGTAAAATAAGAACCGATTGTTGCTCCGGGATGGATGTCTATTCCTGTTTCTGAATGGGCCATCTCACTAATCATTCTGGGCATCAGCGGAACACCCAACTTCAACAATTCATGTGCAACTCTGTAATTGATTATAGCTCTAAATCCGGGGTAACAGAGAATTATTTCTGAGAAACTCTTCGCAGCCGGGTCTCCATAATAAGCCGACTCAACATCAGTGCTAAGAATTTTACGCAAAGAGGGTAACTTGGCAATAAATGAATAGGCTATATCTTCTGACAAAGATTTGACTGAGGATTTATCCTTATCTGTTGAACAAAAGTGTATAGCTGAAAATATTTGTGATTTTAAGAGATCAAAAAGTTGTTCTGCGGCTACTCCTATATGAAATTTCAGCGTGGAGATTTCTATGGTAGATTTTCCGTAGAAACCGGGGAATAGCAAAAAACGGAGCAGAGACATAACCTCTTGTAAAGACTCGGACGAAGGATAAACACCCCTCGTCCCATCTATATCATACAAATTACCAACTGAACTTAAGTCTGATAATTCGTTAATAATCTTATCAAATTTTTTTTCCATCTACAAATCAAATGAAGAAAGCAAAGTGAAATATTACTTCCATCATCAAAAAAGAGAAAATTATCTACAGAAATGTTTTGTCACGCACCATGTGTAACCCAACATAATCTCGTGCGAACCATAGTTTTGACGCGCAAATTTGGTCAAGCCCAAAATGTAGGAGTATCCAACATGGAAACCTTTGTAACGAATACCTCCCATCGGATGCAATGACAATGGCTTTGTATTATTCTCATCCAATGTTTGGCGATAGGATGCTTGCAACCAATAAGAGAAATCCTTATTGTGTGGCAAGGTCTGCATAAACTTCAAGTTGATATCCAACTGACGCTCTGAGTTGGTATTAAACTTAAACATGGCAGAAGGCTCGATAATCATCTCGTTCACCAAGTTAATATCATAACCCAAGAACCCAAATCCTGTTAATGGTCTCACCGGTTCATCCAACCCCAACTCTGTCAACTCTGTCGGAATCAAATTGGCCATAGAGAAACCGGCAAAGAAGTTATCAAACAAGAAATAGACTCCGGCATTGGCATTGAAGTAAAAACCTTTGTTTTCACCACCATTACCCAACACATTGTCGGTCTGACCGTAATTATCTCCCAAATAAGTATCATAATTGTAGTGGTTCACAACGGCAGAGAGACCGAAAGACAACTGACGTTCGATGGAACGTTGCTTCATCATATAACGATTATTCTCTGTCAGCGGAATATGGTAAGCAAAAGTCACCTCACCACCTTGGCGGTAAGAGAAACCATTCTTATCATTATACAAGTAAGCACCAATACCCAAATTTTGCAAAATACGAGTACGGAAACTCAACGTCTGAGTCATTGGAGCATCTTCAACCCCCACCCATTGAAACTTTCCTGTCAACATCAAGTGCGTACAACGTTCAGCACCCGCCACAGCAGGATTGACCAAATAGTAATTAAAGTGATATTGATCACACACTATTTCATCTTGAGCTGCAACCTTAGAAAAGGGCAACAACAGCGCTAATGTCAAACAATAAAAAAACCTTTTCATCGACCTAAAATTTAATAAGATTTGTAGTATATCGGGTTAGCAAGCAGAGGAGCTTGCTAACCCGAGAATAGTTCATTTAACGTCTAATCAAAGTGAAGTGACCAACATATTGCATATTAATCTCTTCGATATCAATTTGATACCAATAGTCTGTAGAAGGCATTGGCACACCTTGATAAGTACCATCCCAACCATTAGCATCAGCACCAAGGAATTGAATTAACAATTTACCAAATCTATCATAAATGCTTACAAGAGAGTTAGGATAAACGTCAGCCAAAGAAGGACAAACCCAAGTATCGTTTGTACCATCACCATTAGGAGAGAAATGTTCCGGAATAGAGATTGCCGGTGGCTCCATTGCAAATTGCATAGTAGTGCTACAACCGGCAGCATCTACTACTTTAGCAATATGAGTAGAGAACGACAAATCCTTCTTAATAGAATTTACATCCGGCTCGCGAGAATCAACTGAATAGGTGTAAGGAGCAGTACCATAAGAAGGATCCAATATAATCTCTCTATCACGCAAAGCAACAGAATCAATTCTGACAATAACCGGATTTGTAGAGACTATCACTTGATAAGAAGCAGAAGCCGAACAAAGTCCGCGTGTCATATTCAACTCGTATGTAGTAGTTTGCGCAGGAGAAACATTAATTACGTCCATAACACCAAGCGGAGTTCCAGCTGCCATCCAAGAGTAAGTACCGGCTTGGAAAGAAGAGGCATCCAACATGGTAGATTGACCCTCGCAAATTGCATTGATACCGGTAATCTCACCTGAAATAGGTTCATCTACATTCACTGTCACTTCGTAAGATTTTGAAGTTCCACAAATAGAGTTAGTTGCAATTACTTTATAGACAGCTACAGATTGATGATTTACACCACTCGTATAAGTTGGCTGAACTGTCACGATAGGAGTTGTTTGTCCATCGATGATAGTAGGATCTGCCACCCAAGAAACGGTAGTTCCAACCGGTTGGATGTCTTTAACTTCCAACTTCACTTGCTCTCCCTCACAAAGTGTTGGAGTTGCCGGAGTGGTAACTTTAATAGCAGGAATCACTACTACATACTCAGAAGAGCTAAGAGCTTGCGTTCCATACTTAAAGTCAACAGTATAAGTTGTATTAACTTCAGGAGCTAAAGGTATATGCAACATATCTCCCACTTTCACAATCTTATCAGTAATATCAATAGTATTGGTTCCATCATTTGCAGTTACCACCAAGGTAGGGATAACATTTAGCTGACGGAAAGAACCTGTACCTGTGGTATCAATGACCATAACTTCTCCTGTACCCAAACAAACTGTATCCTTGAATTGAGTTTTCAATTGAAGTTCAGCATCCACCAAGACTGTCACATCTGTATTTGCAGGACAGTGTTCTGGATCTTCTAACTTGATAGCATACTTATGATCTGCCACCACATCAGTAAGGGTATATGGGTTACCATTGTAAACCTCTTTTCCATTCTCTTCCCATGAGATAGAATTGACTTGTCCTGATGCAGGAACCGTAATTGGCAACGTTATGGTTTGATTTCCATGACGAGGAACAATGATGTCTCCCGGTTGTGCCGTAACTTGGATATAAGGTTTTACCTTCAAAGTTTTAGAATTACCCTTAACTGTACAACCTCTGTTGGTTACAGTAAATGAATAAAGTCCGCCATCATCAACAATCGTCTTCTTGATATTTAATATAGCTTCTGTAGAACTAATGTCTCTACCATCTTTATGCCATTGGATAGTAGGAGTTTCTGCACAAGTGTAGCTCAAAGAGACTGTAAATTGATCTCCCTCGCACATAACGGTATCACCTGTTTGCAACGCTGTAGCTGTCAAAGGAATATCGCGAATGGTTATCTCAGCAAAAGTAGGACATTGATTAGTATATTCTACCTTGAACTTTCTACTTCCCGCAAAAGTAGTAGAAGGAACTGTATAAGTAGCACCTGTACCCACTTGATTTCCACTCTCGTCAAACCAAACAAAATCGCCGGCTGTCTTGGTATAACCTACGGTCAACATCACCTCGCCACCACAACTATAGAAATCTCTCGGAATATCTCCTGCAAAAGTAAGCGGAGATTTAGAGTTACCGGTTTCTGTAGCAACCATGTTACCCAAAACCGGTCCATCGCCAATTTCTAGATTATGAGCTTTAGACGGATCAATTTCAAGTGTACATGCACCGGCTACCGCTTTTACGGTGTAAGAATAAGGAGTTCCGGTAATATTAGACAATTCTGGAGAGGTATAAACATCGCCTGTAGAACCTTGCGCATCACCTCCCCAAGTATAGGTAATGAGACCAGGATCAGTTGAAATTGCAGTTGCTGTCAAAGTAACCTTGGTGGAAGGACAAGTTTCGTTTGTACCTGTTATCTTAAGATCGGTCAAGTTATGAACTTGAACTGCAACATCCACCGGAGTTCCTGTACAAGTTGCATCCACAATCTTCACACCTCCCAAAGTAGAAGCAACAGCATAGGTTGCACCAATCTTGTAAGTACCAGACACTGAAACTTTAGATGAAGCCCCCATAGCATTACCCTGAGTATCAAAGAACTGAGGAGTGATAGAGGTAACACCTGCTGCCTTGATATTAGATTCGTTAGATACACTCCAAATAGAGGTATTATTTAATTCCAACTCATTTCCATCATTGCCACAAATAGGAGCGGGAGCAACTGTCGCAACAACCGGTTTTGGATAAACAATCACCTTCAACTCTGTGGCTGTACTGATTGCCATTGTCGTATTATTCTGTTGTGCGACCCAATAGGAAGTAGTTGTAACTTTATTATCAGTCACGGTTGCAATCTGATTATTCATAGCGAAAATTGTTCCTTTAGAAACAAACGGGTCATTCACCGATGCCGGTTTGCTTGTGTACCACAACAATGTATAGTTGGTAGCTACATCTGTATTATCCAAAAGACCTGGTTGTGCAGTCAAATCGTCAATAACAGATCCTTCACAATAGATAAGATGAGTAACCTCAGGAGGCAACGCATCACTGATCTTAACATCTACTTTTACTTTTTCACTTTCACAACCATTAACAGTCTGGCTCACACAATATGTCACATTTTGATCCTGACCAACAGGAACTGTAGGGTCAATTGTTGGTGTTGGAGTTCCTTGAGTTGGTGTCGTACAATCTTCCTCATACCAATTCAAGGTAGAATTAGCCTCTAAATTTCCGGTAATCAAACCTGTTTCTTGCTGCATCAAATTCTTATCGAACGAGCCGTCCGCTTTAGCATCAGCTTTCAAATACAACACACTTTTTACAGCCAACTGAGGGACATGAGTCACTTTCACTGTTACCTCCACAGAGTCTCCCACACAAACTTGACTCTGATCTGTTGGGATAGTATAAGTTTGATGAACTCTATAGGTGTATGACGTGTCATTAGTAACATTTGTTTCCGGCAATGGACTTGCCACGCCTTTACCATCCAATGTCCAAACAAAAGCATCGGCCATATAACAAGCATCCTTGTTTTTCATCTCTGTGGCAGTCAAAATCTGAGCAGGATCTCCTGCACAATAAGAAATCTCTGTAGAATCCACTTTAGGTTTTTCTACACCCAACACATAAACAGAGAACTCTTTTATGTTACTAACTGCACCGGTACCTAAGTTCTTTTGTGCCACATAGAACTTTTGTTCTCCCACAGTGTTAGGGTCTAGTTTTACTTTCGTAGGTACATCTACAGTTTTGATACTATCCTTTTTATCTCCAAACTTTTCATACCAAACAGCTGCATAAGGATCGGTTGGGTTCAAAGGGTCACCTATAGTAACCAAACTTGTTACATCCACAGAAGTACCCAAACAGACAGTATCATTCTGAGCAGACGGAATCGGAGCATCATTAACAGTAACATCAATACGAACGGTATCACTGATACAGCCACCTATATCACTGATTTGAGCCACCCAGAAAGACTCTTTCTTTTCGGCATCCAACGTAACGGTAGGACTTTCAGAAGAACCCGGAGCCGGATAAGCACTCTTGTCGGTATTATCATACCAAGTTAAGGTATGACCTGTAGTTGCAGTAGCACCTTGTTCCACCTTTACTGTAGTATTTGGAGTAACCACAAAATCCAAGTTCTTAGGAGTAGGAGCAACCGGTTTATCCAATACAATAACATCAAAGGTAGCAGCAGCACTTACACAACCTGTAGATTTAGAAGTTACAGTATATTCATAAGTCTTAGTGCCTGCAGTTCCGCCATCAGCACCTTGAAGATCCGGAATGGCAGTCGGGTTAGTCCAGATTACATTAAAATCAGAGAATTTTGCAGTCGCCAAAGTATCATTCAAATTAGGCTTATCGGCAGTAGCCGCATTTACGCAGAATTGCATATCAGCGATAGCCGGAGCCACAGGAATTTCGTTATAGACAATTACGATAGAGTCCTCTTCATGGCAATCGCCGTCAGGCTCTTCATTATCTCTTGCCTGAAGGAAAACTTTCTCACTTGTACCCGCTTTAGAAGCCACCCATGCAATAGGGGTAGCGAATGTAGAAGCTGTTGTATCTGGATCCGTTTGAGCGGCAGCAGATGCCAAAGAGTTGTTGTACCAAAGGATATCAAACTTAGCACCCGCCTCAGCAGACGGAGCCCCTTTCACACCGGAAACGGAGAGAGTAACCGCAGGAGACTCTTTACAAAGGAAGATGGTATCCGTCACAGTAGGATCAGAAACCGTAATCTTCACCGTAGTAGGATCCAGTGGATTACAAGGAGGGCACTTAAACCTTGATCGAAGTTCTATGCGCCCACAAGTATAATCCGTCATTTTGAAGAATGTAAAGTTATAAGCAATTGTTTTCCCATCAACATTTGCATAATCTCCCAATGTCGGTGAAGAATGAGAACCTCCTTCTACAAAAGTAATTGCTCCATCACTTGAAGCAATAGAACCCAAAGCCCTTTGGGTAACAGGCACAAAAATTTGAGAAGACGCTGAAAACATAATGGTGTAAATCGTACCACGAATTGTATTTGCATCTAACTCAAATCCTTCGAAGTCTAACGTTAATACAGTATCTTGTGACTGAGTTGTTAATTTATAATCAGCAGAAACAGATTTTATTAAAGATTTGGTAACATACTTATTATTGTTAGCCCCACCACCAGAGGCCAAGTCAGTCGAATAAATTGATGCCGTAAACTTACCGGTATTAGCGTTATTACCATTTCGTATTGGTATATTAATTGTACCCAACTTAACAGGAGCCATCAACTGAAACGTTATGTAATATGGCTGTCCAGTGTTATATCGAGAAACTGCTGCCGTAGACGGGAATGTACCAGCAGCCACTTTTGCATCTTTCAATAAAACAGTTTCAATAGTTGTTGCATCCTCTACGTAAATAGAATATGTAGTATCAACCGGTATATTTTCGTTAACTTTCACATTGTCACCAGTAACAGAAAAAGAGCCTCCATCACCTGCTAAAACCTCTAAAGTATCTAAAGCAGTACCATTTACTAAATCGTTATAAACTACCCAAGTTGTTTTATCTCCGGTAGAATAAAATTTAGTATTAACTTCAAACTCATAATTAATTTGATCTGTTGCAGTAGGAGCCACCGGTTTTGCCACACAAGAAGTTGGGACTAACGTGTCTATAGGCATTTCCATGTCAATCACTTGAACTTTAGCTTTTGCTTCAGGACAGTTATCACAAGGGACATTAGTTCCAATGTATAAAATTTCCACCTCATAGAAACCCGGATCTGTTACATCAATAGTTGGCTTGTTGTACTTATCAAGTTTACGAACACTAAAATCGTCATCATATTTTGACTCGTTAAGTTCTTTTATATTTTGACTATTTGCGTTCTCCCTCCATGTCCACCTATAAAAGTAAACACTATCTTTGCCTGTAACATGAGTAAAACCCGAATACACTTGTATAGTCTCACCCGGACACTTATTAATAGGTCCACTCATAAAAGGTGTAGGACAAATATCCGGCTCTTCACAATTAATTTCTATTTTCTTTAAACATCTACTTAAATCTATTTCTAATCCTGTTCCCATAATACCAGTATGATCACTAGTTCCAGTTTTTGCCGTAGAACCCCAAACATAATAATCACCATCTCTATTCACCATAAAGCCAGCCATATCACCACGCGCAATAGAAACAGCATCATCAACCCTAACCTCATTAGTTCCTTTTTCTCCTTTACAATAGTATCCAAACACAGGACCTGTTTCACAAGTATTCCCCGCGTTCCCTAAAGAAGAAGTTGGCGCAACACCCCCACTATTTCCATTCGGGTTATCATTTCCCCAAAACAATAAATAACCCTCTTCAGTAATAGCCGTACCACAACCATTTCCTCCAACAACTTGGACCACATTAGTTAAAAATGGTTCGTTAGAGATTTGTTCATACTCTCCTGACACCACCTTTGTTGCATATTTGAATTGTACTCGATTTGAATTATCACCAGTTACCTGACAACCCCAACCATTATCTCCCCAAGCATAAACATATCCCGTTTTACCTTCCACTGCAAATGCTGATTTATCTGAAATACCAGATGTTCTTACATCTACTAAAAATGTTCCAGAAGAAGCTGTTGCACTTGATCCAATCTCCACCGGTGCAGCCATCTCATCACAACCATCAGTTGTACATCCTCTTCCATTCATTTCTCCTGCAGAATAAACAATACCCATTTGGGCATCAGGTGAGTCACCAACAATAATAAGCATATTATCATCACCACCCGTAATATGTATAACATTTTGCAATATATCACCATTAGCATCTCTTAAATATTTCGGGTTTGCATTTGGAATATTTGAACCCAACATCTTGTTCTTTCCCCACCATACTGCAGTACCATCTTCCAATATAGCCATGGAAGCATTTGTTGTTGCACTAATATACTTTACACCACCTAAGTATTGTCCTGTAGGTGACGGATCTCCCTTTTCATCATATCCTTGTGTAACTTCACCCTTATAAACCAACACAGGCTCATCTGAAATTACATTTGGAGTTTCCCTACCGCATTGATAACCATCATTCATTCCCCAACAATAAACCGTACCATAACAAGACAATGCAACACTATGAGAACCAGAACCGGCAGTGACCTGAGAGAAAGTAAGTCCCTGTGGCAAATTAACTTCTGCAGGCTCAGCAACCACAGTCTTCGAATTTAAGGATTTATTCTTCAGACATAACTGACCTTTGTCATTGTATCCCCAACCATATACTAAACCCTTATTACAAATCGCTAAAGCATGGTCATTACCACCGGTAATAATCATACTCTGTGCAAACGCTCCTGTCACCGTGCATAGTAACAAGAGCAAAGTACTATATAAATATTTTTTCATAACTTAAATTTTTTTTCTTTGTTACACCTATTACTTATATACTAAATACCTACCTAACTTCTCTTTCATGGCAATAGCCACGAATCAGAAATTCAACAAATATATTTTTTTTGTTTCTTTAGACAAAATAAATTTTAAACTATTTTTTAAAATGAGTATAAAATTAACAAAAAAAGTGTGGAATTTCTCCACACTTTTAAGAAAATATGTTAAACAACATGTTTTAATTTAAGATTCAAAAGCACTATATTCTTAAAACATAAAAGCAGAAAAGATAAAAATATAATTAGGTTTACAACTCATTTCAACTTATTTTGTAGAGCAGACTTTAGATTTTCAATCTCATCAATAGACAAACCGGTAAACTTAGCAATTAATTCAGAAGATAAGTTGGCATCCAACATCCGTTTGGCAGTTTCAATTTGAGTGCGTCTTTCGCCTTCTGCTCTACCTTCCGCTCTACCTTCAGCCCTTCCCTCTGCTCTACCTTCTTCACGACCTTCTTCACGCATTTCTTTTCTTAATTTTGCGCTAATTCTTCTTGTAATTTTAGCCGTTTCTTTCTCGATAGCATGGTTGAGAGTGTTATGCCAATCTCTATAGTCTTTCAAACTTCTTGAATATTTCATAAATTCAAATTCATTAAGATTACATACCTCTGCTGTGGAAAATAGTCTGTTGAAAATTCTATTTTGAACTTCAACGGGTCTATTTCCAAACGTAAAGCATCAAATACCATTAATTTCTTCGATGGTTAATCCCGATAATTCGGAAATTGAATTTATATCCATCCCTTTATTGAGCATTTTCCTCGCTATCTCTTTTTGAGTATTTTTTGCCCCCTGTACTCTACCTTCTGCCCAGCCTTCTTCTCTGCCTTCTTCTCTGCCTTCTGCCCTGCCTTCTTCTCTACCAGTTGCCAAGCCTATAGCAATACCCTCTTCACGACCTTCTTCACGCATTTCTTTTCTTAATTTTGCGCTAATTCTTCTTGTAATTTTGGCCGTTTCTTGCTCGATAGCATAATTGAGTGTGTTATGCCAATCTCTATAGTCTTTCAAACTTCTTGAATATTTCATAAATTCAAATTCATTAAGATTACA
>SUWZ01000015.1 GCA_015061185.1 Bacteroidales bacterium | reverse complement strand
CTTTTAAATCTTTCTGTCTATTGAACTTCTCTTCACCAATTGACTATCAATAATTTTTTTCTCTCGGCTCAACACAATGGAGAAAAATATAATTTTCCTGCCTCAAATTCCTCTGATACATCATAAAATGCTTTGTAAAGTCCTTGGAAATTATTTCCAGAAACAATGAGTAATATCCTCCAAGACACCATCCTTATTAATTTTGTAGAGACGTTGATTCGTTTTAGGAGACTTTAAATTTCCAAACTCTTCGACGTAAGGACCTATTTTTACATAATCAAACAAATCTGCATTAAAGTTAGTAGGCAATTTATCCTTACCAGAGTACCAACCTATTTTTAGCACACTATTCTCTCTCAACCACTTAGCCAAAGAAAACAAAGTTTCAACATCACCATCTCCACCCATAAAACAGAGACATGTTGCCGCACTACCATACTTTTCCAACAATAACTTCAATGCTTCAGAGTTCAACTCAGCACCAACATCATCCCATAAAAAAGGGCTATGGCAACCAATACACCGATTAGGGCAATTGGAAATATTGATTGCCAAAGTTACCTCATCAGGAATCTCCTGAAAAACGATATCATAATCTACAAATTTCAACATGCCGGTTCGTTGAATTTTGCATAAAACCTTCGAGCAGCCTCTTCTTGACGAGGTTCAGAGAAATTACTTACTCGCTTCATGTAACCAATAACACGAGTCAAATAATCCAAATTTTTGCTCTGGCAAGAAGGACACTCCTTCAAATATCTTTTATCAATTGTTCCACAATCATTGCAAACCGTATTAGGAATATTATAAGTAAAATAATTACAACCCTCTTTTGCTGCAACTCGCAATAGATGCCTATACTGTTCTTTAGATAAGTGATCTTCCAAATTCATGTGCAAAGCAGAACCTCCGGTAAGATGTTCAATGTATTTACTTCCATGTAAACGAAACTTATCCACAACATTCAAAGAGGTATCCTCCACAATATAGAAATAACTATTATAACAATCTCTTGGAACTAAATAACCATCTTCTCTATCCCACTTCGCATGCTTAACACCTACATTCTCTGCAGGAATCATTTCACAGTTAAACATAACATCTTTGGTTCTATATTTTTTGTTGTACTTTTCTATTAAACCAAGAACGTTTTGGACGAAAGTTACATACTCCTTAGAATCTTTAATGGCAATACCCAAAAATTCAGCAGCTTCTACCAATCCATTTACTCCAATTGTCAAATATTGACGAGACAAATTGATATAACCGGCATCAAACAATGGTAACAGACCTTTCTCTTGCAAATTTTTCAAATTATCATTGTAAGCCAACTGAACCTTATGAACCAAATCAACTACCTCTTCTAAATAAGTTAAATATGGCATGCCATTCTTGACAGCATACTGCACGCAACGATTCAAATTTACAGTCAATACACTCTTAGATCCTGTTGAAACTCCACCAGCTCCTAACGTATAGGAAAAACCATTATCCTGAATTTCGTTTCTTAATCGACAACAGCTACTCAATGAATCCGCATTATCACTGATGTATGTAAAGAAAGAGTGCCCTTCTGAATACATCTCTGCCGTAAAATCTCCATACTCTTCATCCGCAGCATCTCCATCCTTCGTTAACAATGCCATTGTTTCTACAGGGAATGTCAAAACAGTCTTCATTCTCTCGGCATTGAACCACTTCATAAAACGCTTTTGAAGCCAATTCAACGAATCCCAATCCGGACGAGACCCATCCGGAAAAACAAAGTTCTCAAACAAACTATTGAAATAATACTTATCATAATAAGAAATATTCCAAAAAACAGCTTGAAAATTACGAGCTCCGGTTGGCTGATTTATAGAATAAACAATCTGTTCAAAAGAGTCAGTAATAACTTTATCCAAAGTACGTTGACGGATAGATAAATCCACTACCTTATCAACATTTTTATAATAATCTACACCATACTCTTTGCCAATAAAATAATTCATGTACATCAAAAATTCGGGAGTTGCACACGCTCCACTCAACATGCTTGATACCATGAAGACCATATTTACAAAACCGCCACAGAAAGATTTTAAATTGGTTGGTTTCTTTGAATTTCCTCCAATCGAAAGTGTACCTCCAATCAACCATGGATACATGGTTATACTTGCACAATAATTGGCTAAACTGGTCTCGTCATTTTTATAAATGAAATGAGAATTTAGTAAATTCAAATATTTATCCGCAATCTCTTTCCCATACAAATCCTTCAAACGATCTACCAACAAACGTCTGTTCAAACGAATAAAATTTGATTTTGGTAACTCGCCAATCAATGTTGCTATATTTTTATTCTCAACATTCGCATTCGCATCATATTTACTTCCGGATGCAGAATTTGATGCATTACAGTAATCTACCAAAAATTGTAATTTATCCCTAACCTCTCTATCTTCTGTATGCTTTTGACGATACAAAATATAAGATTTAGCTACCGAAAAATAACGCTCACTCATCAACGAAAATTCAACTTGATTTTGAATTTCCTCTACACTCATTCCATTGTGAATACTAAGACGCCCCAATATGTCAGTCAAAATCTCTTGGGTTGCAAAACTTCCTACGGACAAAAAGGCTCTCGAAATAGCATTCTTTATCTTATCTAAAGAAAATGGCTCTACCTTTCCATCTCTTTTTACAATTAAAATATTACCACTCATTATTATTTCTTTTTTTATTATTTTTTCTTTCACCTATTGTATGCATCTAACAGGAAAGCATATACAAGACACTCTCTTAATCCCCATCAAATTGCACAACTAAATTTCAATGTCCAAGCATCTTCAATCCACTACTAATCAATATAATACAATTATGATTTATTTACCTAACAGCACAAAACAAAGATAGGTATATAATAATTAAAAAATACCATATACCTATCAAAAAAGTTTTCAACAATATATATCAAAGCCTTACCATGCGTAGCGAATTAGCCCGCAAACACGATGGTTAGAAACCGTTCGCACACCATCAACTTCGACAAATTCATTATAACCATCTCCATAAGAAACAGCAGTCCACTCATACTCCACACCAAAGGTCATTCTCTTCATGGTATAAGAAATTGCCGGTGATATACGATAGATACAATCAATGTTTGACACGTTACTTCGGGTATAGAGAGAATTTTCAGATTTCCCATCCGGATTTACAATTTTCACCAACTCCTTTTCCATACCGAAATTCTTTATGTAACCTCCGAAAAGATTAAATTTCAAATCATTCCCGTACGAAAAATTAATCCAAGATGATAAACTTCTTAGCGGAGAATATTCTCTGACACCCGTCTCTTCATCAATTCCGGTTACACCATACCCACTCATCATATTTAAGTGTGTTGTACTTCTTGCATAAGTTGTTCTAAATCTCATTAAGAATTTTTCTTTCTTATAATTTAAAAACAATACCGGAGAGGTAGATAAGAACGTTTCATCCACCTTCTTGGTAAAAGATGAATAAATATCTTTTCCTGTCGTATCTTGTCCGGACACAAAATACTCCAAAGCTGTTGTTCTTGGTCTTAGACGAACAATATCCAATCCGGTTCCAATCTGAAATCCTTTTTTATTTGAGAAATCAAATCCAACATAAAACTCAGGCATAATGGAATGATTCAAATATTTTGCATCTGCCCCATCCGGACCTACAGATTTATATTGAAATTGCCATAATGCTGCCAAAGTAAAACGAAGTTTCGATAACGAGAAATCATAACGAATTTGTGGGGTCCTACTGAATGGATGAAAAGGCGATCCAGATGCCAGGCCTAACACATCCGGCAAATCACTTGACATTGGATGCCAAGTTTGACCCATCAACAGTGCATTCTTTTCCCACTTCATTTTAACGTAAGCCTGACGTATTCTCAACATAGTTGTACTCGATGAGAAACCACAAAAATCAGTCTCAATCTTAGCAGACAAATCTGCATTAAACGCTTTTATGCCCGAAACATCAACTCCTAAACGAGAAGTCATCGCCAAAAATTTTGAAGACGATATTTCATTTAAATCTTCACCTAATTCGTTTAAATTTTGGTCCTTGGGGATTTGATTGTACAACCCCTCATTGGATTGATAGTTTTGTCTTGAATCGTAAATAAAATAATTACGAACAAAACCATAAAATTTAAACTTTGTTTTTTTATTTTCTACCACCTCTTTAATAGGTTCTTTCATCTCATTATTGGCAATGCTATCCTGAACTGTTTTAGCATCTACCGCAAATAAAGAAGCCACCGAAGCTCCCCAAAGAACAACGGTGACTAATGTTTTAAAGTTTATTGCTTTATGTTTCATTTTACATTTTAATTATAGCAAACCGGCTTCCCCTACAAACACTAAAACAACATATCCTAACAACATACCCACAACTCCGGCAATAATTCCTACAATAGCCATATCCTTTTGTTGGATAAAACCTTTTGCGTATGCCAAGGCATTTGGAGGAGTACTGATTGGTAATGCCATCGCAAACGATGCTGACAGAGCCAATCCAATTAACAATGTTTTAGCCCCACCAAATGGCAACAACTCTGCTTCCATTCCAGACCCTACAGCTGCCAAGATTGGAATCAACAAAGCAGCCGTTGCAGAGTTAGACATAAAGGTGGACATCACAATACACAACAAACCGGAACCAACTATCACAACCAAAGGAGACCACGTATTAAATGGAATGGCGTTAACCAAATGCTCTGCCAAACCGGTTTTATCCAAACCAATTCCCAATGCAAAGCCTCCGGCAACCAACCAAAGCACATCCCAATCAATCAAGCGTAAGTCCTCCTTAGTGAAGATTCCACAAACGCTGAACACTGCAAAAGGAATCAACGCAACCACATTGGCATTAACTCCTGTCAATTTATCTGTAACCCACAATAAAATTGTTAATGCAAATGTAATATAAACAATGTAAGCCTTAGGACTCTTTTCAAACTCACCATCAATCTCAATCTTGATATTTTTTTGAGAGAATGGGAACATCTTAATCAAGACAAACCACATAATTAGTAAAACAACCATGGCAAGAGGAATCATCACCATTGCCCAATCTCCAAACCCGATATTGATACCCAATAAGTTTTCCAAGTTACCTTTAGCTATGGCATTCGGAGGAGTACCAATAGGCGTACCAATTCCTCCCACATTAGCAGCAATAGGAATAGACAACGCTAAACCGATACGTCCCTTTCCATCTGCAGGAAGAGAAGATAATACCGGAGTTAAAATTGCCAACATCATAGCAGCCGTTGCGGTATTACTCATGAACATAGAGAAAATAGCAGTAACCAAGATAAAACCTAACATCACAATCTCTGAACGAGTTCCGAAAGGAGCCAACATAACTTTAGCCAAAGCTGCATCCAATTTATATTTGGTAGCAGTAATAGCCAACACAAAACCACCCATAAACAACATAATGGTTGGGTCAGCAAAAGAAGCCATCAAAGCTTTATTTTTAATAGGTGTTCCAAACAAAACATCATCAACTTTCATAAAATTAAACATACTGTCAGATGTAGTCAATAACATAAGCACCAACACCAAAACAGATGTAGTCCAAATTGGAATAGCTTCTGAAATCCACATACAAGCTGCAAAAATAAACAACGCAATCACTCGTTGTTCGATAATAGTCAACCCCGGAATACCAAAACTATCCAGAGGTAAGAACCATGCTATCAATGTCAAAACAACAGAAATAGCTAATCCTATTAGTTTTTTTGAATCCATAATAAATTATTTATTAAACCTTATTTTATTAAATTCACACTCCTAAATGGCATTTTAGCACTAAGAAGTTGTTTAAATTTTATTATTAAATTTGATTTTGAGCTTCACTCTTTTTTTCGGCATCTTTGAATAGCTTTTTAACCTATCATTACTACTCTTTTTTGTGAATAGAACACTATTAACTTCATTAAGAAAAATAATAAAAATAATCTTAAAAATCGCTCATAAATATGCTCAAAATAAAATTTAAACAACTTTAATTTAAGAGTCGCAAATTTATAAAATATTCAGAAGTTCAAAAACCTTTTTTTACATAAATTGTTATTTTTTTAATATTCACTATCATAATTAGATAGTTATAAGCTATAACAACAAGAAAAAAGAGCAAGAATAAAAGAGGCTATAAAAAGATTGAACGTATCTTTTTTGGTTAATTAAAAAAACAAATATATCTTTGTGCCGATTTTGGTCTAAAAGGTCCAAGTCTCAAATCGAGCGTAAGAACCCGTTACACGATTTGTACTTTCCGCATAGTTTGGAAAGAGAAAACACGAACGTCATTAGAGTATGACAGGAAAGAAGATGCGGTATGCTCTTCCATAATAATTCACTTTTCAGGGTTTTAAAGTGACAGTATTAACTTAATCAACTTACAAGTTGAAAATCGAATGAGCAAAGACGAAGTTCGTCTGAACTCAAAAAAATGTTTTGTGTATATGATTTCAAAAATTCTGGTTGCCAACCGTGGAGAAATTGCAATGAGAGTTATGCGCTCGTGCAAAGAAATGGGTATTAAAACGGTGGCAGTTTATTCAGAGGCTGACCGAACATCTCGTCATGTTTTTTTTGCAGACGAAGCAGTGTGTATAGGTCCGGCACAGTCAGCTGAAAGTTATCTTAAAGTTGACAATATCATTGAAGCTGCAAAAAAATTCAAAGCGGATGCAATCCACCCCGGATATGGTTTTCTTTCTGAAAATGCAGATTTTGCAGAAAGATGTGAAAAAGAAGGAATTATTTTCATTGGAGCTCCCTACAAAGCAATCCGTGCAATGGGAGACAAAATATCTGCACGAAAATTAATGATTTCGGCAGGAGTTCCGGTAGTTCCGGGAACCGAACAACCACTTCAGTCTTACGAAGAGGCTCTTAGCACCGCAAAAGAGATTGGATTACCTGTTATGATTAAAGCTTCGGCCGGTGGTGGTGGTAAAGGTATTCGAATCATCAGAGAATTAGATGAACTTAAAAATGCTTACGAGAGTGCGATTTCAGAAGCAACTGCATCTTTTGCCAATGGAATTATCTACATGGAGAAATTGATCGAACAACCTCATCATATCGAATTCCAAGTCTTGGCAGACAAACATGGGAATGCTGTTCACTTATACGAAAGGGAATGTTCTATCCAACGCAAACATCAAAAGGTGATTGAAGAAACTCCTTCTCCTTATATTACTGACAAGATTCGTCATGAGATGGGTGAAATTGCAGTAAGAGCCGCCAAAGCTGTTGCATACGAAGGTGCAGGAACAATTGAGTTCTTGGTGGATAAGGACATGAACTACTACTTCTTGGAGATGAATACAAGATTGCAAGTAGAGCATCCTATCACAGAAGAGGTTTTAGGAGTTGATTTAGTAAAAGAACAAATCAATGTAGCCAATGGAAATCCTCTAAGATTCAAACAAGAGGATTTATCTCAAAGAGGTCATGCTATAGAGTGTCGTATTTGTGCTGAAGATGCAGAAAATGGATTTGTTCCAACACCCGGAATCATCAAGTTGATTACAGAGCCTCAAGGTATTGGTGTTCGTGTGGATAGTTTCTGCTACGAAGGTTATGAAATACCTATCTATTATGATGCCATGCTAAGTAAATTGGTTGTTTGGGCAGCCAACAGAACTTATGCTATAGAACGAATGAGAAGAGTGCTGTTTGAATATAAAATCACCGGAACAAAGACAAACATCAGTTACTTGCGAAAAATTTTGGAAGTGCCAGACTTTGTAAACGGGCATTACACAACTTCATTTTTGGAAGATAATAAAAAATTCTTAGAGAATGTTACCATTGATGACGAATCTGAGGATTTACAAACAGCAGAAGATATCGCTGCAATAGCAGCTTACTTTGACTATATGATAAACGAGGAAAGAAGTGGATCTTCCACTTCAACTGATAATCGTCCTATTAGTCGTTGGAGAGAGTTTGGGAAACGTTCCAGCATGAGAAATTATGATTAAGTAAAACCAACAGGAGTGTATTAAAATAACACGCTTGTTAAACTATATTTATATGAAAATCAAGATCGGAAATAAGATCAAAGAAATTTCACTCATCAATAAAGACGGAAATAACGTAGAAGTATCCGTTGATGGGAAGGTTTACTATCTTGACATTGTAATGGCTGAAAATGGTTTATGCTCCATTATAACAAAAAATGGTCGTTCTTACAATGCAGAATTAAAGCCTGAAAATAATGGTCAAAAATACACTGTTAGTGTAGCTTTTAATGCTTTTCCCGTTGAAGTATTGAACACATATCAATACCTAACAAAAAAGACCAAAGCAAGCGAAAAACAAGATAGAATATTTTCACCAATGCCGGGTAAGGTTGTCAGAATCATGGTAAATGAGGGAGACGAAGTTAAAGCCGGTACACCTGTAATTGTCATTGAAGCAATGAAGATGCAAAGTGAATATAAAGTAAATGACGATTGCAAAATTAAAAAGATTTTAGTCAAAGAGGGCGATAATATAGCCGGCAATCAAGTATTGCTTGAGTTATGTGAAATGCCTGAAGTTTAACCTAAATAATAACACATGAAATCAGCCAACGAGAAATTCATTGAATTGAATCGCCTAGCAGAGGCCGGTAATGCAGCAAGAATCGAAAAGCAACATCAAGCCGGCAAAATGACTGCAAGAGAAAGAATTGAATTATTATTAGACAAGGGTACGTTTGTCGAAATTGATAAATTCGTGATTCATCAATGTAGCAATTTTGGATTAGATAAATCAAAACAAGCCGGTGACGGCGTTATTTCCGGTTATGGAAAAATTGATGGAAGATTGGTTTATGTATATGCATACGACTTTACAGTTTTAGGAGGGTCATTAAGCAGAACTAATGCAAATAAAATTGTTAAAGTACAAAAGTTAGCTCTAAAAATGGGGGCGCCAATTATTGCATTGAATGATTCCGGAGGTGCCAGAATTCAGGAAGGTGTTTCTAGTTTGTCCGGATACGGAGATATTTTCTATCAAAACACAATCTCATCAGGAGTTATTCCCCAAATCTCTGTCATATTGGGACCTTGTGCCGGTGGTGCATGCTACTCTCCTGCCCTTACGGACTTCATCTTTATGGTGAAAGAACATAGTCACATGTTTGTAACCGGGCCGGATGTCGTTAAAACCGTAACTCACGAAGAGATAGACAAAGAAGGATTAGGAGGTGCTGCTGTTCATACCACGAAGAGTGGTGTTGCTCACTTCATCGGAGAAACAGAAGAGGATACATTATTGATGGTTAGAGAGTTGCTGGCATTCTTGCCTTCAAACAATATGGATGATGCACCAAGATTACCATCTACAGATGCCTACTCAAGTTCATCAGACTTAGACAACTTTATCCCAACAGATCCAAGCAAACCGTATGACATGGTAGAGTTGATTGAGTCTGTCGTAGATGGTGGATATTTCTTTGAAATCATGGAGGGATTTGCACCTAATATCTTGACCGGATTTGCAAGAATTGATGGAAAAGTAATCGGTATTGTTGCCAACCAACCTGCTTATCAAGCCGGAGTTTTGGATATTGATACAGCCGACAAGTCGGCAAGATTTATTCGCTTCTGTGATTGCTTCAACATTCCAATTGTATCATTTGTGGATGTTCCTGGATTCTTACCGGGATGTACACAAGAGCATGGAGGAATCATCCGTCACGGAGCAAAGATTGTATATGCCTACGTAGAAGCAACTGTTCCAAAAATTACAATTATCACCAGAAAGGCATACGGAGGGGCCTATATTGTAATGTCTAGTAAACATACCGGAGCAGATATTAACTTTGCTTACCCTAATGCTGAGATTGCTGTAATGGGACAAGATGGTGCTGTCAATATTCTGTACAAGAATGTTTCGGATGAAGAGAAGGAAAAAGTAAGAAAAGAATACGAAGAGGAGTTCTCTAATCCGTACAGAGCTGCGGAATTAGGATATATAGATGAAATCATATTGCCATCTCAAACTAGAGAAAAATTGATTCAAGCATTGGATATGACACATACTAAGATTCGTTCTAATCCGGCTAAAAAACATGGCAATATTCCTTTATAGTATTGATTACAAATAAATTGAATATAAAAGTCCGAAAAATCAAGTTTTTTTTCGGACTTTTTTGCGTTAAAATAGGGTAAAAAGTTTTTTTATTTGCAAAAAATATATTTACTTAGCAGTCGAATTTATCAACGAATGTAAATTCAGAAAAAAAGAATTATTATAAACTTAAATTAAATTATTTATGAAAAAAAGAAATTTACTCGCAATGGCAGCCCTTTCTTGCTTTGCTTTCACTGCAAATGCAGCTGAGTATTGGGTAATCAAAGATGGTAAGTTGAACGAGGACATCACGATTATGCCGAACACAACTGATGCTGTTTTCGATGTTCTTACATCGGGAAATGCTACAACCGGTGCAAAGTACCAACACAACGAAAATAAGTATAAGGATGTTCAGATAGATTTGACTGCATGGCCTCTTTCTTTAAAGGATACTTGGGTAATGGAAATGGAATACAAAGTTCCTGCTACAGCATTGGATCCTACCGGACCTCACTCTGATTTGTGGGATGGAAAGAAACCTATGTTCATTTTTGGTATGTATCCAGATACAGGTAAGTATGACGTTAATGTGGCACCTATTAGAATTGATATCGATGGAAAGTTTTCTGCTCAAGCAGACACTTGGACAACTGTTAAGAAGTTTGTATATGCAAATCCAAGTGTAGACTCTTGTAAAGTCCTAACTCTTTCTTATTGTCGCGAAGTTGGAACAGTTATGGATCCTATCTACATCAAAAACTTGAAGTTCATTGATGGTGAAGGAGGTCAAAGACCATTCTACGCAGAAGATTTTGAATGTGTTGGATCTAGTAGGATAGTAGTGTATTCTGATGAACCTGATTATGGTTATTATGGAGATTCACAATTAACAGGTGGAAAAGCTGTATCTTCTAAATCTCTTATCAAAGTTGGAAGATTATGGGAAGATAATGGACACGATGGTTCTTGGTTCATGGATGATGAAAACTATCATGCTCTTCATGTTCCTGCTGCTGGAAAAGATATCACAATCGCTGGTATTGAAATTCCTGCTGAATTGTCTAATGGTGGTGAAATTGCTTTCAAAGCTTACATTAAAAACTTATATGTAAATGGTTCGGGATTTGAGTCTGCGACTGATGAACAAAGAATTATTCCTGCAGTTATTAAATTTGATAACGGAACAGAAATTCAAATTACAGACTCTTTGATGGATGGTCAATGGGATGCTATCAAATCTGTAATTGCAGTTCCTGCTGGAGCAAAAACTATAGATTTGATCTTTAAGAGTAACTCAGACTTCGGATACGTAGTAGATAACGTTCGTATCGGTGCAAATTGGATTGGAGATAACGTTGCAACTATTGCTTCTGATATCGAAATCGAAATTACTCCAAACCCTGCAACTGATATTATCACAGTATCCGGTGATGTTGAAAAAATCGAAGTTATCGCTTTGAATGGTGCAGTAGTTGCATCTGCAGAAGGTAACCAAGCTAACATTGCTTCTTTGGCTGCTGGTTCTTACATCGTTAAGGCTTACACTGCTGAAGGTATCGCATTCAAATCTATTATCAAAAAATAATTTCCAATAGGAAATTTATAATAGGAAGAGGGTGTTTTTAACATCCTCTTCTTTTTTATTGCCCAATTAAAAGGGAAATAAATCAATTAATTATGGTTTATAAGAAAAAGCTAAAACAAGAATAAAATACCCAAAAAGCAAAAGAGTCTCAAAACATACCACTTCTTTTTGTTAAAAGCAATATTTATCAATTACACAATCTCTATCGAATTTATTTGCCCTAAATGCAAAAGGAGAAACACCAGACAAACGCTTAAAAAATTTTCCAAATACAGCCTGATCAGAAAAATTCAACTGAAATGCTATCTCCTGAATAGATAAATCAGACTGTAACAATAAAACCCTTGACTCGTTATACAACATACTGACAATTAATTTAGATGCACTTTGACCGGTCATTTGTTTCACAACCAAAGTCAAATAATGAGCAGATATACCCAATTTATCCGCATAAAAATCAACCCCATGATGCACCTTGTAATGTTCCAACATTAAACTGATAAACGAAAAACAAATTTGTTCTTGACGCGTAAAAGTCAACTTCACCTCTACCCCTCCTACCCTCTTATCAACCAAATCACTAAAATCAAGAAAAAACATGATTACAGCACTCAAAACCAATTGATGATAATAGGTATGACATAACGAATCCAAGACACGATTTATCTCTAAAATTCTTCGATGTAACAAATTTAACTCAGTAGAATCTAAGCAAACAACAGGATTGCGAAATAAACGGATTCCATACTTGGTTCTAAGCGAAATCATCTCTGCAGGATCCATCTCATCCATAAATTGTTTAGAAACAAAAAGAGAGTAACACTTAAAATCCTCACTGCAATCAATAAATTGAAAAAGATGAAGTGTAGAAAGTAAAATCACATTATTAGCCTTCAATTCAAAGACTCTATAATTTACCATAATTTTTGCACGTCCTGATAGTATCAATAAAGTAACTGATGCCCCAATAGAAATCGGCTCATAAAAAATTTGCTTTAATAAAACTTCATCATACTCACAACAATTTAATTTACAACGCAATGACCCAGTTGTTGGGGATTCAAAAAAACGACTATCATGCAATTTCACCTTCTTCATAAAGTAAAAAATATACAAAATATTCAATATAAAATATGTTATAGATACAACTTTTAATAAAGTTATGTCCAAAATTAACTAATTTCATTAAATTTTAACCAAGAACAAATCTATTAAATTTTAAGAAATTTGCAAGCAAAACGAATGAGTAAAAAAAATGAAAAAAATAATTCTATTTGCACTTTTATCATGTAGCATAAACAACTACTGCATTTCCCAAGAGATGGAAAATGTTCCATTAACAATCGATAGTATGTTTAAAATAGCAGAAGAAAACAACAGGGCAATAAAACTTCAAAAATTATTAGAAGAAAGTTCAAGAGAAGGCATATCCGTCTCAAAAAATGCTTTGCTTCCATCTATTGATTTTTCACTTTCAGCCAGTTATTTAGGGAATGCATGGATTACGGATAGAAATTTCTCAAATGGTATTACGGGAGAAATGCCACATTTTGGCAACAATATCAGTATAGAAGCTTCACAGATCTTATTTGCAGGAGGAGCGATAAAAAATAGCATTAAGAATGCAGAAGTAGCCTATCAAAAGACCCAAATGCAAAAATTAAAATGTAAACAAGATATTAAATTTGCTCTTCTCAGAGAATATTTACAAATATTTCACTTAGAAAATCAAGTTGAAATCTATTCAAAAAACATTATACAAACTCAAAAATTAGTAGATGATATTCTACTGAAAGCTCAAGAGGGGGTAGCTCTCAAAAATGATATTACTCGATACGAATTGCAATTGCAAAATCTACAATTAGCTTTAACCCAAGTAAAAAACAATTTAACTACAGCCCAAAATAGACTTCGTATTTTGTTAGAACTCCCAACCAACACGAAGATCAAGATAGACAAACAAATAATTAATGAATTACCTATCCTAAAAGAAGAAAACGAATGGTTGACCAATGCAATAGCAACCTCTCCTGACATTAGACTGGCTCAATTGCAAAAAGAAGAGAGTGAAAACAGTCTAAAAATTGTTAGAGCTCAGAAGATTCCGACAATTGTAGCCTTCGCAGGAGATAAACTTGAGGGTCCGATCACCATAGAAGTCCCCCCTATCAACAAAAATTTAAACTATTGGTATGTGGGTGTAGGAGTTAAATACAACATTGCTTCACTCTATAAAGCTACAAGAGAAGAGAGACAAGCTAGTTTAGGAAGACAAATTGCCAACGAAAATGAGAAGGTAGCAATGGAAGAACTTGAAATAAAAATAAACGAAACTTGGACACGATTCAATGAATCTTTTTCTATATTAGAAACCCACAAGAAAAGTTTGGAGTTAGCAAATAACAACTACGAAATAGTGAATAATAGATATTTAAATGATTTGGCATTAATTACTGATATGCTAGATGCCAGCAACTCTAAATTAAGTGCCGAATTACAAATGGCAGACTCAAAAATCAACATTTTGATGCACTATTTTAATCTTTGCAGATTAAGCGGAACGTTATAAACAATTGAAATTAATAAAGAAATGAAAAAAAGAACAAAAAAAATTATTTACAACATTGTTGTATGTACAGTATTGGTAGTTGCAATCGCATGGGTCATATCCAAATTCGTACACTTTGGTAATGTAGAATATACAGATAACGCACAAGCTAAACAACTTATTATCCCGGTCAATTCAAGAATTCAAGGATTCATTAAAAAGATACACTTTAATGAATACCAACCCGTAAAAAAAGGGGACACATTAGCAATAATAGAAGATGTAGAATTTCGTTATAAGGTTGCTTTAGCAGAAGCAGACTATGAAAAAGCCACCTCCGGTAAAGCTGCAATGAAAAGTACAATCAACACCACAGATAACAACATATCTGTATCAGATGCAGCAATAACAGAGGTTGGAGTTAGATTAGAAAATGCCAAAAGAGAATATGAAAGATATAAAAATCTATTGGCACAAGAAGCAGTTACGAAACAACAATACGATGCCATCAAAACTAACTATGATGCATTACAAGCCAGATATGACCAATTGACAAAGCAAAAACAATCAACCTCGCTAATAAAAAAAGAGCAACAAAATCGTTTAGGTCAAAGTTCTGCTGCCGTAAAATTGGCAGAAGTGGCTTTAGAATTGGCGAAACTAAATTTATCCTACACAATTATTACGGCCCCTTGCGATGGTTATACAGGAAGAAAAAACATTCAAGAAGGTCAATTAATACAAGCAGGTCAAACAATTGTTGATATTGTTGATGATAACGACAAATGGATAATTGCAAATTATAAAGAAACCCAAACAACTAATATAAAAGAAGGACAAACTGTTGATATTGAAGTTGATGCAATTCCTGGAATCGTATTCAAAGGAGTTGTTGGCTCACTATCTAAAGCTACGGGAGCAAGTTATTCATTACTTCCACAAGACAATTCTGCCGGAAATTTCGTAAAAATAGAACAAAGGATTCCAATCCGTATCAATTTTACAAAAGATAATAGAACGGAAGATTTACAACGTATTTGCGCAGGAATGAACGTAGAATGTACTGTTAATTACTAATTGCAAAGAAACATGGAGCATCAGCATTCTCAGACTTTTTCTATTCCTGAAATTCGTTCATTTGTACCGGAACGAGCTAAACCATTTATTGTTATTGCCTTTCTGATAATTATTCAATTCTCAGGAGGTGTGTACCTTTCATCTGTTAGCGAGATGGTGGGAACAACGGCTCTTATGCAAGAAGATATTATGATGGCGGGATATGCCTCTCTAATTGGAATGGCTTTAAACTTTGTACTTATGTTTCGCATTAAATGTGCAATTCCTCCTAAAACTACCTATTTTGTTTGCGGAATAGTCATTATACTGGCCAACCTCATCTGCATGAACACTCATAGCGTTCCGGTTTTAGTTATAACTTGTCTTATTGCCGGCTTTTTCAGAATGCAAGCTACATTTCAATGCAACTCAACAATTCAACTATGGCTGACTCCATCAAGAGATATGTCGGTATTTTTTTCATGGGTCTATTTAATAGTGAATGGCACCATTCAATTGTCCGGACTAACAACTGTATTTATAAGCACTTTTTCTGAATGGCACTATATGCAATGGTTTATAATCGGCCTAATGCTATTCATGTTGCTTATTGTAATGCTTTGCTATAAAAACTACTCTACAATGCCCAAAATTCCCTTAATTGGCATAGATTGGTTAGGTATGTTTATGTGGGGAGCAGCTGCATTATCAGCTCTGTTTATATGTATATATGGTAAACATTATGATTGGTGGAAGTCAGAATATATTTGGGCAGCAACTATTGCAACCGTTGTACTTGTCGCTCTTAATTTATGGAGAGCCAGTTTTATAAGACATGCTTACATTTTCCCTCATACATTTAGACATCCTATTATATTACAAATTATTGCAACTATCATAATTGCAGATATTCTATTAGCTCCCGGACATATATTCGAACATATTTTAATGGAGGGAATGTTCAGATATGATGCCATAAACTTAATTTCTTTAAATTGGATTGCTCTTGGAGGGAGTATATTGGGAGTATTCTTCACTTGGAGAGTATTTGCAATAAAGAAATGGAGCTATCAAAGGATGTTACTAATCTCCTTTATATGCATATTTTTATACCTCCTCTATTTCTATTTTTATATCGATTATAATCTACCAAAAGAGATGTTATTCTTTCCAATTTTTATAAGAAATTTTGGTTACATCATACTTTCAATTTCGCTACTTACTGCCAATACAAGACTCCCTTTCCCATTTGAATTTTTTCAAGGCGTAACAATTCAAAATATGTTTAGCGCAATTTTCGGTGCTGCTATTGGAAATGCTGTCGTTGGAAGATTATTAGATAGCACCTCTTTAAAAAACTTTAATCTGATAAGTGCCTCTTTTGATCGTGTAAACACAGATGTAAATACTCTTCCTATAAAAGATCTATACCACATAGTTTACCAACATGCAGTAATAATTTCTATGAAAGAAATTTATGGTTGGCTGTTAATCTTATCTATTCTTTGCATTATTTTTCTCCTTCTCAGGAAAAGTGACATCAAGCCAAATCAAATGATTACGCATCCAAAATTTAAAAATCTTAGAAAACGAATTCTAAAACGACTCTAAAAGAATAAATATTCATTCCCGAATAAATATTTATTCAATCAATATACAATAAAAAAAATACATCGTATATACCTAAATTTCAAGCTAATAGATGAATATTTCATATTTCAAATTTATTAAACAACAATAATTCATAAAAAATTATGTAATATTTTTTGAAAAAATATGTAAAAAATATTTACTAATTAAAATTTATTGCATATATTTGTATTGTGATAATAACAAAATGTATAACAATTAAATATTTATGAATTATGGTAACAGCTTATTTATTCGCAACTGCAGTGGTAATCTCTTTCGTAGTTAAAGTATTATCTGTCAAAGACGCATTAACAAAATAAAAAATGAGTACTTATGGAAAAACAGAAAGATGACCGAATGTAGCCTCAATGTAATAAAAAAAAACATTGAGGCTTTTTTATTATCTAAATCTACCAAGTTAAACTGTTACAAAAAAAAATAGTTGTGTACCCAAAATAAGTCGTTCCAATAATTGAAACACAACCATTATAGACACACAACTATTATTAGAAGCTGTTTAAATTTTATTGAAAAAAATACTTTAGAGTTTCACTCTCTTATTTTCGGCATCTTTGAGATTCTTTTTAATCTATTTTTATTATTCTTTTTTGATAATAGTCCACTATTAACGGCAAAAAAATAATAAAAATAACCTTAAAAATCTCTCTCAAATATGCTCGAAATAAAATCTAAACAACTTCTTAATTACAAGAAGAATTAAGATGGATTCTATAAACAATAAGTGACCGAAACAAATCAACCTTACTGAAAAGTTTATCCCCACCCTAATATACTTTCTGCATTATAAATGGTGAATTTATTGAATCACCTTAATTACCCATTTCAGATAAGAACTTGATTCTGACCAAACGAATCTCCTCCTCAGTATAATCATTTTCACCCAATTCCCTAAGGGCAGTCTCAACATCATCTGATTCAGCCTCATCTTTAAAATATTCAAACACCTCTTCAATTCTATCTTCATCCATGATCTGCACCAAGAAATAATTAATATTAATCTTAGTTCCAGAATAGACAATAGCCTCAATCTCATCTAACAACTCCGAAAAGTCCAATCCCTTAGATTCTGCAATATCATCCAAAGCAATTTTTCTATCAATTGCCTGAATTATAGATACTTTCAATTTAGACTTATTAGCAACCGAGCGAACACGTAAATCCTCCGGACGCTCAATCTCGTTTTCTTGAACATGAATTCGAATCAATTTAACGAACTCCTCACCAAAACGTTTTGCTTTACCTGCACCAACACCCGGAATATTTTGCAACTCTTCGATTGTAATCGGATAAGTAGTAGCCATCGCTTCTAAAGATGGGTCCTGAAAGATTACAAACGGAGGCAACTCTAATTTTTTAGACATCTTTTTTCTAAGATCTTTAAGCATAGAGAACAACTCCGGATCTACAGCACAAGATCCACCTCCTTTGATTTGAATATCAGTCTCCTCCTCTTCCTCATCATCTTTGATAATTTGGAACGATTTAGGTTTTTTCAAAAAGGCCTTTCCTTCCGGCGTTATCTTTAAGATTCCGTAATTTTCAATATCTTTTACGATATAACCAGAAATCATCGCCTTTTGGATCACATTTTGCCAAGTTCTTTCACTTTCATCTTTCCCTTCACCAAAAGTCTCAATCTCTTCATCATGTCCGTAAGACTTCACTTCGGAGGTCACGTTTCCTACAATAACATCAACAACATGCTCCGCCTTAAACTTTTCATTCAACGCTATAATCGTTTCTAAAACGGTACATAGCAACTCTTTCCCTTCCACTTGCTTTTTAGGATTTAAACAATTATCACAATTTCCACAATTATCTTTCTCGTAATCTTCACCAAAATAATGCAATAATACCTTACGACGGCATACAGAACTTTCGGCATAAGCAGCAGTCTCCAACAACAACTGCTTCCCAATTTCCTGCTCCGCCACCGGTTTGCTTTGCATAAATTTCTCCAATTTTTGCAAATCTTTGCTCGAATAAAAAGCTATACACTCACCTTCACCACCATCACGACCTGCTCGTCCTGTCTCTTGATAATAACCTTCCAAACTTTTCGGAATATCATAATGAATAACAAAACGCACATCCGGCTTATCTATACCCATACCAAACGCTATGGTCGCAACAATAACCTGCACCTTCTCCATCAAAAAACTATCTTGATTTCCTGAGCGCGTAGCACTATCCATACCTGCATGATAAGCCAAAGCATTAATACCATTGACTCGCAACATTTCAGCAAGTTCTTCAACTTTCTTTCTACTCAAACAGTAGATAATACCGGATTTTCCCTCTTTGCTTTTTATGTACTTGATAATATCTTTGTCAACATCATTACTTTTGGGACGAACCTCATAATATAAATTCGAACGGTTAAAGGAAGAACGGAAAACTGTCGCATCCGTCATACCTAAATTCTTTTGTATATCATGCTGAACCTTCGGTGTGGCTGTTGCTGTTAAAGCTATCACAGAAGCTTTTTGACCAATTTCGTTTATGATAGGACGTATTCTTCTATACTCTGTACGAAAATCGTGCCCCCACTCCGAAATACAATGCGCTTCATCTACTGCATAAAATGATATCTTTATCTGACGCAAAAATTCTATATTCTCTTCCTTTGTTAAAGACTCTGGAGCAACATACAACAATTTCGTTTTCCCGGATAAAATATCAGCCTTTACACTATCTATCGCAGCCTTATTTAACGAAGAATTTATAAAGTGAGCTACACCATCTTCTTCACTAAAATTACGCATCGCATCCACCTGATTCTTCATCAAAGCTATCAATGGCGAAATAACTATCGCCGTTCCCTCCATTAACAACGAAGGCAATTGATAACAAAGCGACTTCCCCCCTCCGGTCGGCATCAAAACAAAAGTATCCTTACCATCCAAAACGTTTTGAACGATATCTCTTTGATTCCCTTTAAAAGAATCAAAACCAAAATGCAACTTTAATTGACTCGTTAAATCACAATTCTTGCTCATACGAATTAATTTTAAGTTTTTGGATACTCTATAATACTTTAATCAAATACAAATATAAACAAATTGAATAAACACGCAAGTATTATCTAAGAAATTTTTCTTAAGCCCTTAATTTATCTGCATTCACATTTTGCAATTTATTTTGGGCATATTCCAAATTTATCGTCACGCTCTTCTTTTTTGATGAAGGCACATCGAACATAATATCCAACATAATTGTCTCCACAATAGAACGTAACCCTCTTGCACCTAATTTAAACTCTATCGCCTTATCTACTATAAACTCTAAAACATCTTCGTCAAATGTCAACTTCACATTATCCATTTCAAACATTTTGACATACTGTTTGATGATAGAATTCTTTGGCTCCGTCAAAATACTGCGCAATGCCACTCGATCCAACTGTTCCAAATAACACAACATCGGTAAACGACCTATTATCTCCGGAATTAATCCAAATGATTTCAAATCTTGCGGCGAAACATACTGCAAGAGGTTATTTGAATCTAATACAGCATTAACTTTGGATGCTGCATAGCCAACCACTTTCGTATTTAGACGATGAGCTATCTTTTGCTCTATACCATCAAATGCTCCTCCACATATAAACAAGATATTCTTTGTATTAACCGGAATCATTTTCTGATCAGGATGCTTTCTACCTCCTTGTGGTGGCACATTCACGACAGAACCTTCCAATAGTTTTAACAATCCTTGTTGAACTCCTTCTCCACTTACATCTCTTGTAATTGATGGATTATCCCCTTTTCTTGCAATTTTATCTATCTCATCAATAAAAACAATTCCTCTTTCGGCAGCCTCTACATCGTAATCCGATGCTTGCAACAAACGGGTCAAAATACTCTCTATATCCTCCCCCACATATCCGGCTTCCGTCAATACAGTAGCATCTACTATGGTAAAAGGTACTTCTAACAACTTTGCAATAGTCTTTGCCAACAATGTTTTACCCGTTCCTGTGGCCCCGACCATAATAATATTGGATTTTTCAATCTCCACATCATTATCATCCAAGTCTTGCATTAATCGTTTGTAATGATTATATACCGCTACAGACAAAGTCTTTTTTGCTATATCTTGACCAATGATATATTGATCCAAAAATTCTTTAATCTCAACCGGTTTGGGCAATTTTGCTTTATCTAAATTTAGCTGTTTCTGTTGCCGTGCAGATTGTTCCAACACCTCATAAGCTTGTTTTACACAATGCTCACAAATATTTGCCGATAAACCTTGTAACAATATTCCATTCGTTCTTGGTGAGCCACAGAAAGCGCATCCTTCATTTTGTTTTTTTGCCATATTTTTATCTGTTTCTAACCAAAATTTCATCTATCATTCCATACTCCTTTGCCTCTCCGGATGTCATCCAATAATCTCTGTCCGAATCCTTTTCAATGCGTTCAAAAGAATTACCCGAATGATCTGCAATAATTGTATAGAGTTCTTTTTTCAATTTTTGAATTTCCCTTGCTGTTATCTCAATATCAGAGGCTTGTCCTTGAGCTCCTCCCATCGGCTGATGAATCATCACCCTTGCATGCTTTAATGCAGATCTTTTCCCTTTTTCTCCCGCAACAAGCAATACAGCCCCCATTGATGCAGCCATTCCGGTACAGATTGTAGCCACATCGCAACCAATATACTGCATTGTATCGTAAATTCCCAAACCTGCATAAACAGACCCTCCGGGTGTATTTAGATAAATTGATATATCTTTTCCGGGATCAGCTGAATCCAAATACAACAATTGCGCCTGAATTACATTGGCTGTGTAATCATCAATTTGTGTACCTAAAAAGATAATCCGATCCATCATTAATCTGGAAAACACATCCATTTGCGAAACATTCAATTGTCTCTCCTCCAATATTGTAGGAGATATATAATTATTGTACACACTGCTAACATATTGGTCTAATGCTAAACCATTCATTCCTAAATGCTTAGTAGCATAATTCCTAAAATCTTTATTATTCATAAACAAGTAATTTATTATGTTATATTATAAGGGAATTCCCCTTTCTATTTTATCTATATAATTTATAAGGATGGTTCTATAGATAGATTTAATTCAATCAATTGTAGTAAAATATTTTTAATTATTGTGTTAAATCTTCATCTTTAAATTCTTAATCTAATTTACAGAAACAACCAATTTTAATTTTAAAATTAAAACAATAGGATTCTAAAAAATCTTATATTATCTAGTTTTTAAAATTAGACCTCGAAGTTACTAAACTTTTTGCATTAAAAACAAAAAAAAGTCCCGACAAATTTTATTGTCAGGGACTATTTTTATTATTCTTAAGTTAGCAAATCTTATTATTTAAAAATTTTATCAAAAGTCACTCGTTTTCTAAAGTATTTTTAACATAATAAGATTTACTCAAACCTATATATTCTCGAACATTTTATTAAAATCATCCAAAGAGGTCTTCTTCTCATTTAATTTAACAGCAGTTTTCACTACAGCCAAAATCTTCTCATCCATAACTCTATCAACAATATTATTTAGAGAATCTTTATTACTCAACATCTCTTTTGCATAATTTTCCAACATATCATCCGGAATAGACATCATTCCATACTGAGCAAATTGAGCTTTAGTTGCCTTCTTTGCAAAATTCATCATATCAGCCTCTTCTATCTTTACATCGTTATTCTTTGCTATTTGATCTTTAATCAAATGCCACTTCAAGTCATCCAACATTTTAGGGAATTGTTGATCCAACTCTTCCGCAGTTAACTTTTCATTGGTTTCAAGTGCCCAACGTTTCAAAAATTCTTCTGGGAAAGTTACATCTTCAATTTTTTTCAATAAAGTTTCTTTAACATCCATCAATAATTTAAAATCACTATCAACAGACAAAGAAGCCTTCATATCGCTAACCAATTTATCTTTAAATTCAGTTTCTGATTTTACAACACCCTCTCCCAAAGCCTTATCAAATAACTCTTGATTCAATTCAGCCTCTTTAAAGCGAGTAATTTCTACTACAGTAAACTTAAAATCTGAATCAATTTCAGCGACTTTTTCTTTTGTACACTTCAATAAAGATGCTATTTCAGCCTCATTTTCATACGCTTTTTTTGGATTAAATGATACAGATTCACCAACCTTCAACCCCTCAAATAATTTCTTTTGGTCCTCCGCTTTCATATATTTAGGACAAAGAACAGCCTCTTCTACAGAAATTCCATCCTCTTTTTCCTTCGTTTTAGTACGCATTTCAACCAAGTTTCCTTTGATAACATCAGATTCAGTTGCAGCTTCTGCATCCTCATAAGATCCGAAACGACGTGTATAGGATTTAACAGCGTTCTCAATCATCTTATCATCCACCTCTATTTCATAATAAGGCACAGAAACCTTCTTATCTAAAACAACTTTGAAATCAGGTGCAATTGCTATATCAAATGCAAATTCAAATGACTCTTGAGAATCAAAATCAATTGCTTTTTGCTCCTCATTATTTGGCAAAGGCTCACCTAACAACTTTATATCATTATCTTTGATATACTTATACAAAGTATCAGAAATCAACTTATTAACTTCCTCTGCGATGACTGCTTTCCCATACATTTTCTTCACATGAGCCACAGGAACTTTTCCGGGACGGAAACCTGGAATATTCGCTTTACGAGCATAAGAACGAAGTGAAGATTCTACTGCATCCGCATAATCTCCTTTTTCAATCTGCAATTTAATGATAGCATTCACACTATCAAGATCTTTTCTTTCGATGTTCATTTTAACAACGTTTAATATATTTCTAAATTTCAGTGCGCAAAGGTAAAAAATATTTTGCTATAAAAAAACTTTTTCTTTTTTTGCAATTAAAATTATTTAGTATTTACTCTCCTACTCTCTCTTTGTATATACCATATCCAATCGTGGCCTTTTCTCCTTATTTAAAACATTATCTCTATAGAGTAAGGCTGTAGTCAACCATAATTGTTGGCGATAATATATATTTCCATTTACAGACGTCTTAACAACGGGAACCAAAACTAAATCGTCGCCATAAGCTCCTCCACCAAAAATCTTTTCCTGAGTAGCTGCCGTTATATTAAATATGTATGCTTTTGCTGTCGTATCCATCGATGATACAAATGAGGTTATTCCATCCGGTTGCTTATTTTCATAGAAGAATGATTCCACCTCTTTCTTATCTATCAAAAGCATATTTGCACTTTGCAATAAATCGGTATCCCAATATTTCTTAGCATAATAGAATCTTAATTTAACAGAATTGAACATAACTTTAGATGTATCCTCTGCATTCAATCGAATAGAATCCATCATCGATTTGAACGGAATCGAAACCGATGTATAAAATCCGGATGGAGTAAACACATAAGTCAATGTATCTGTCTGCAAATCTTCATAAACAGACTCCAAGTCAGAATGCTGAATCGCATTCACACGCTGAACTGCTTTATTAGCAGACAAGAATATACTTGATACCAATGGATTAATTGAATATCTATCCTCTATTTGTGATGAGGTAAGAACAGTATCTCTCCCATCGTATGACGTTGAAATCTTTGCGTCAAATGAGTAATAGACCAAAATTCCAGATACTAAAACATTTAATATAGTCCCACTATTAAATGAATGAGAAACATACACACCATTAAAGAATGAATTAAAATCCTCTTGTGTTTTAACATCTGAAGAGGGATTGTATATACTAATCAATTTTTCACCCAATTCAGTTTTAAGAGGAATTCTAATTTCTCTGGAATTTTTCACCTGAAATGAAGTTGCTCCTAACAAATTACTTTTATCACAATATTTTGAAACATCTACATCTGTATAATAATGTTGATTTGTAAGCTCTTTAGTCAATTCATAAACACTCAAAGCTTGCAAAGAGGTTGAATCTCCCATAAAATCGCTTCCATATTGAATAATATATACTACAGAATCGACCGTTAAATTTGATGGAGAATAGACACTTTTAATCAGACCAAACTTTTCATCAACAGATTGCAACATAGAATTTAATATCCCCGAGATACCTGAATTTGCCGCTACAACCGTTGTGTCAGGCAAAACGATTCCTCCGCCTAACCTCGCATCCAATTGAGTTAAAAACTCAGCTTTTATTTCTCCAAATTTAGCATCAACATAACGACCCAACAACAATGATTCTGATTTACTTAAAACAGAATCAGATTTAATGGTCGAAGTTCCCACTTCCAATCCATTAGAATAGGAATGCAAAAAATCTTCTTCGGGTTGTATAATAGAACCCACTCCTTCTTCATCGCTACACCCTACTAAAAGAGCACAAACACAGAGTGCTATTATTCTAAAAAACATACAATGTAAATTAAAATTCAACTAAAATCCAATCGAAATATCCCTTATCAAAAAATCTCTCACAACAACACACCTAAGAGACTTAAGAAAAGACATTTCAAACCGAATAACGTAAAAAAGTCTGAATATTATAACTCAGACTCCATTAATTTATCATAAAAATTGTTATAAGCATCTATATATGCATCTTGCGATTGGAAAGGCAAAAATGGTTTGTTTGAATTTTCAATGAACTTCTTTATGTTTTCATTTATATTCTCACTACCAATAATTGCAGCATCCGAATACTCAATAGCAAATTTAGATAACTCTTCAAAAGAAATTTCTTTACCAATTAACTGCTTTACATCCTCTTCTGTAACCCCATCAGTTATCACTTTCTCTCCAAATCTATTACTAAACGGGACTTGAAAATCATCAGCATAAACAGAATAAACCAACTTAGAATTACGGAAAAACGGATCCTGACTAAATGTTTTTTTTATGTAAAGAGGGGTAAGAGCAGTCATCCAACCATGGCAATGAATAATATCCGGTGTCCAACGCAACTTCTTTACCGTCTCAAGAACTCCTCTCACAAAGAAGATAGAGCGATCTTCATTATCTTCAAACTCTCCATTCTCATCAGCAATAGTATATCTTCGCTGAAAAAAATCATCATTATCTATAAAATAGACCTGCATCCTTGCCGACTGAATAGAAGCCACCTTAATAATTAGAGGATGATCTGTATCATCAATAATTAAATTCATACCTGAAAGACGAATCACTTCATGTAATTGGTTTCTGCGTTCATTGACACAACCAAAACGTGGCATGAATGTTCTAATCTCTTTTCCCTTTTCTTGAATCGCCTGCGGAAGATTTCTACATATACAAGAAATCTCTCCTTCCGGAAGGTAAGGAGTAATCTCTTGGGCGATATACAAAACTCTTGTAGTACTCATTCGATAATATTTTAATCACAAAGATAACAAAATCATGGGAAACTGCCAAATTTTCATTTTTTTTCTTTCAATAATCAATAGAATTTACTTCCTTTGTGTACTCTTTTAGAGTTTGAATAGTTGTTAATTATTGTTTTTAAACGATAAAATAATGAAAGTATATAAAACAGTTGCGGGACTACAACGTCACTTAAACGAATTAAGACAAAAGGGGGCGCAAATTGGATTTGTTCCAACAATGGGGGCGCTTCACGATGGTCATTTATCTCTTGTTAAAAGATGTTTGAATGAAAACAATATCTGCGTTGTCAGCATTTTTGTTAATCCTACCCAATTTAACAACAAAACTGATTTGGAAAAGTACCCAAGAAATTTAGAACGCGATATTAATTTATTGAAAAGTGTGGGATGCAATGTCGTATTTGCTCCTTCTGTGAAACAGATATATCCCAAAGTTGACAAACGACAATTCGATTTTGGACCATTAGACAAGGTTATGGAAGGAACCTACAGACCCGGACATTTTAATGGTGTTGCCCAAGTTGTAAGCAGACTTTTCGATATTGTTGCCCCTAAAAAAGCATACTTCGGCGAAAAAGATTTTCAACAACTCGCTATCATTCGAGAAATGGTTAAACAATACCATATTCCTGTAGAAATTATAGGCTGTCCTATCGTTCGGGAAAAAGATGGTATGGCTCTCAGTTCAAGAAACGAACGTTTATCTGCTGATGAACGAAAAAGAGCTGTAAAGATTTCTCAAACTCTTTTCAAGAGTGTTGAAATGGCAAAATCTCACTCTGTTGACGAGGTTAAGAAATGGGTTATTGACACCATCAATGAAGAGGCTATTCTTGAGGTTGAATACTATGAAATTGTTAATTCGTTGACTATGCAAAGTGTTAACTCTTGGAACGATTGTGATAATATCACCGGATGCATCACTGTCTATTGTGGAGAAGTTAGGTTAATTGATAATATTCAATATAAATAGTAAATTATGCAAATACAGATTTTAAAATCAAAAATACATCGCGTTACCGTAACGGAAGCAGACTTAAATTACATTGGTAGCATTACAATTGATGAAGAATTATTGGAAGCTGCCAACATGATTCCAAACGAAAAGGTATATATCGTCAACAATTGTAATGGCGCTCGCTTTGAGACTTACATAATAAAAGGAGAACGTGGCTCGGGTGTTATATGCCTTAACGGAGCGGCAGCGAGAATGGCTCACAAAGGAGACGTTATTATTATCATGTCGTACGCTATCATGGATTTTGAAGAGGCTAAAACATTTAAGCCTACAGTGGTATTTCCGGATACTGCAACCAACAAGTTAGTTCGATAAGTTCTTTTAAACTATTTCAACCTTAACAAATCATTGGGTAAAACGATTGTGCTAATGCTTTGTAGATATTTATATCTCAAAAGTTCGCTCGTTAGTTAATACACTTTGCTTTGTTAAGGTTGTTCTTTAATTATATATCTATGAAAACTATAAGTAAAGTCGAGATTTATGACCTTGAAAGCAAAAGTCATAAAGTCGTAAAAGTGTTTCCTTTTTTAATCGAAGCTCCGAATTGGTCTCCTGACGGGAAGTGGTTGATATTTAACTCGGAAGGAAAATTGTATAGAATGGCCGCTGAAGGTAGCGACGAACCCATTCTAATTGAATCCGGAATTGCACAAAAATGCAACAACGACCACGTCATCTCATCTGATGGTAAGAAAATTGCAGTAAGTCACCATGGTGAAGACGGAATATCCAGAATCTACACATTGCCTTTCGAAGGTGGAGAGCCTGAGCTTATTACTTCAGAAGGACCGAGTTACCTACATGGTTGGCACCCCTCTATGAAAGAGATGGCTTATTGTGCATTCAGAGGTAATGCTCACGTTGTACATACCATCAATTTAGAAACAGGGATTGAAACTGCTCATACAGAAGAGAAAGAAGGACTAAGCGATGGACCAGAATATAGTCCTTGCGGAAATTATATCTGGTTCAATTGGGTAAAAACAGGTCTAATGCAAGTTTGGAGGATGAAATCTGATGGTAGCGAACAGACGCAAATTACATTTGACGAGGATTTAAATTCATGGTTTCCACATGTATCTCCAAATGGCGAATGGGTGGTTTATATTGCGTATCACAAGGGTGATTTAAAACCGGATGAACACTTACCCAATAAAAATGTAGTATTGAGACTAATCTCATCCAAAGGTGGTGAACCTCAAACTATTGTTTCTCTTTTTGGCGGACAAGGTACAATCAATGTAAACTCTTGGTCTCCTGATAGCAAACAATTTGCTTTTGTCAGCTACGATGTGGAAGAGTAAATTTCTTGTAAATTCCTCTTTGATTTTAATTAATACATAAGGGGAAGGGATTCTATTAGTGAGTTCTATAAATTCACTGTTTTAAATTTTAAAAGCATAAATCGTATGGAGGGTAAACTTTTCGAGGAATTTATAAAACCCTCTATAAAGAGAACTAAGTCGGACGGTCTGAACAGAAATTCAAAGTATTTCTTTATTGTAAAATCTGAGGACCGTCCAACTTCCATACCTTAATTTTCATTTGCCTTAACATAAAAAATTCACTACTTTTGTAGTCGAAATTCAATATATGATTGCGGTTCTAAAAAGTACAAAATTTGGATGCTGCCAATCTGAATTTATAGTAAAAATAATGAACATGGAAACCTACATTAAACCTTTTTTCAACATTTTAAACGAAATGTCACCCTACTTGCTTTTAGGATTTCTAATAGCCGGAGTATTACATTCTTTTGTACCTCAAAAGATTTACCAACAACACTTCTCTAAAAACAACTTCAAATCGGTACTTTATTCCACTCTATTTGGAATACCTCTCCCCCTCTGTTCCTGCGGCGTTATTCCAACAGCAATGTCATTACGAAAAAACAATGCATCTAAAGGAGCTACAGTATCATTTTTGATTGCCACACCTCAAACCGGCGTGGATTCAATTTTAGCCACAGCTTCGTTAATGGGTATTCCCTTTGCCATTATACGTCCTTTTGCCGCTCTATTCACAGCGTTGGTCGGCGGAACATTGGTTAACATTTTTAATAAAAATGAAGAGGAAAAAGAAAATTTAGTTGATATTAACTCCTGTTCAGAAAAAAAAGATTTTAAAACTCGATGCATAGAAGCGTTGCATTATGGCTTTGTAGAAATGATGCAAGACATCGGGAAATATTTAATAATTGGTTTATTGATTGCCGGATTAATAACTCTATTTGTTCCGGATGATTTTTTTACTTTATTGGCTGAATATCCCCTTGCAAATATGTTGCTAATTCTTTTATTTGCCCTTCCTATGTATTTATGCGCCACAGGCTCAATCCCAATCGCAGCAGCTTTAATGCTGAAAGGGTTATCCCCCGGAGCTGCTTTCGTCCTACTAATGGCTGGTCCTGCAACCAATATGGCATCTATTTTGATTGTCAGAAAAGTGTTAGAGAGAAAAACTTTAATTCTATATCTAACATCAATCATTATTGGTGCAATTGGATTTGGATTGACTATCGATTATCTACTACCTGCCGAATGGTTTAGTAACACATTTGCCACATCAAAAATAACCTCTTGTAAAAATGATACTGAATGGTGGAAAATTGCATCAAGCTTTCTATTCATAGGATTAATTATACATGCTTTTATCAAGAAAAAACATACAAACAAAATGGAAATAGAAGAAAAAAACTGCAACACTCTCCTAAAATTTAAAATTGAGGGTATGAAATGTAATCATTGTAAAAACAATGTTGAAATGAACCTAAAAAAAATTGCAAATATCACCTCAGTAGAAATTGAATTAGAAAAGGGAATTGCTTATATCAACGGCGATGTTCAAAAAGAAACAATCATTGCTGAAGTAGAAAAATTAGGCTATGATTGCCACTATATAGATTAAGACTTCTTGTGAACATGTTCAATTCAAGGAGAATCTATAAATTAACCCATTAAAAGACACCTAAATTACGAAAAAGAGGGACTCTAACTTATGATGAGACCCTCTTTAGAATTAGTTATAAATCCTATACAATTTAGGAAAAACTTCATTTTGATTAGCCTTGATGCACAGGACGCAACAAATCATTAACCACCTTCACCGGAGTAAATGTATCAATAGGCACCTCTACAAATAAGGTATTCCAATTAGACATGGCCCCATTCCAAAGACCCGGAAGTTCCAAAGCTTTCAACTCTTTTCCATCCTTTGACTTAACAGAAATAAAACCTGTATTTTCATCAATAAATTGAGTCAAATCATACTTTTCTCCACGATAATTTTTCACCGCACAAACCAAATCCACAGGATTAAAGTGAGTAGAACTTTTTAGAATTTCAACCTGTTTTTCGTCAGACATATCAAATTGAGAACTCTCCAAAATTTGCGCAGATATAGTACCATTAGGATTTTGACATAAGAAAGGACCGCCTCCTGGCTCTCCCTCATTCTTAACCATACCACACACCCTCAATGGGCGATTAAAAATCATCTTCAAATAAGTTTTCTTATCCTCTTTTGAATCTAATGGATTAAACTTATTGGTAACAGCTAAAGTAGTTTCACAAAAGGTCAACATCTTCTGAAGTTGATCATCAGAAACATCGTCAGAATCCAAACTCTCTTGGTATTCAAAAAGCTTTTTTTGCACTTTAATCAACAAACCTGCAAGCACCGATTTATATTCTATAGTACTCTGTTTGTACGCATCCAAAGTAACATTATCAATATTTTTGACAAAAATAACGTCTGCATCAATTGCATTTAAATTTTCAATCAATGCACCATGCCCTCCCGGACGAAACAACAATTCGCCATTGGTTCGGAACGGTTCATTATTCATATCAACAGCAATTGTATCCGTAGAGGGCTTTTGTACTGAAAATGAAACATCATAATCTGCGCCAAAACGATAAGCATACCCCCCTTTCTTCGCATCTAATAACGATTTAAAATAGGTTATATGCTCATTAGAAACCGTAAAATGAAGTTGTATCTTACCTTTAGAATCCTTTGCATATAAAGCTCCCTCCACCAAATGTTCCTCGAACGGAGTTCTTGGAGCATCGGTATAATTATGAAACAACAATAAACCTTTAGGCAAGAAACCATAGTTCAAACCTTTTTTTGTTAAAAGGTTCTCTACAATAGTTTTATGTTTGTCAAGTTCTAACAATCGTGAAATTTCACGTCCTTCATTTCGTTTGCACTTCGCATTCAATTCTGAATAAAAAGCAAACTTTTCAATTTGCTCAAAAAATATTTTTTCAGAATCAGCCATCTCTCCTTCAGAGTCTAAAAAAGCATACAAACTCTTAAACATTCTACTTGCAGCTCCTGATGCAGGAACAAATTTCACCACATTACAACCAGATGCCAAATAAGTACGCCACAACTCTATGTAAGCTGATTTATCAGCCTCATCTATCACAGAAATACCATCATTAACAACAGCTGCTCGTTCAACCTTCATATAAGGGAATCCCTCTTGAAATCGGCGCAACTGCTCACTGAAAGTATCCTCACTTATGCCCTTTCTTTCCAAGCACTCTAAATCTTCTTTTGTTAGCATAGGCTTCGATTTTAAAATTATTTTCGCTAATATACAAAATTATCTCTATATATTGCCTTAAAAAAATAAAAACTTGCTTTAATTTTGCAGAAAATAACTTCACAGATTCTTTTAGAAGCCGTTTAAATATTATTTTAAGTTTCACACTCTTATTTTCGGCATCTTTGAGATTCTTTTTAGGTGGGCTCTATAAATTCATTTAGCGGAATTCTTGAATTTATAGAACCCTCTTTACGATTATAAGAGTTTAATAGAGAAACTATCAATTGAATTATGGAAACAAAAAAAAGATACAACGATTATTCATCCTATTTAAGTAACATTTTCCCACAAAGAATTCAAAAAATTTCAATTAATGCAGGATTTACTTGTCCCAACAGAGATGGGAAAATAGGCTTTGGAGGGTGTACCTATTGCAATAATCAAACATTTCATCCCGACTATTGTCAACCGGAAAAAAGCATTACCGAACAATTAGATGAAGGTATAAACTTTTTCAGAAAAAAATATGAAAATCAAAGGTATTTAGCCTATTTTCAAGCCTATACAAACACCTACGACAAATTAGAAAATCTGATTTCCAAATATGAAGAAGCTCTTTCACACCCGTTGGTCGTAGGCATTGTTATTGGAACTCGACCAGATTGCATAGATAATCTACTATTAGACTATTTGGAAAGAGTTTCTAAAACAAAATATGTTATGATTGAGTTTGGCATCGAATCAACAAATGATGATACGCTAAAGTTCATAAATAGAGGACACGACTTTGCCACTGCAAGAAATGCCGTTATAGCAACCTCACAAAGAGGAATTGCGACAGGAGCACATTTAATCTTAGGACTACCCCAAGAGGACAAGGATATAATATTAAAACATGCCCAAAATATTTCGGAATTACCTCTAACCTGTATAAAACTTCATCAACTACAACTTATCAAAGGGACTAAAATGGCCCAACAATACCTAAAAAATCCGGAATGGTTTTATCTCTATAGCGCAGATGAATACATTGATCTTGCAATCGATTTTGTAGAACGAATTCACCCTAAATTTGTAGTTGAACGATTTATTTCACAATCTCCGACAGACCTGTTATTAAAACCATCTTGGGGATTAAAAAATTTTGAATTTACTGCTAAATTGGAAAAAAGGATGAGGGAAAGAGACTCCTTTCAAGGGAAATTATATATGCAAATATGAGAAAAAATAGTAACTTCTTGTCAACTTCACCTCTTTTGTATTATTTTTTTTCTAAAAATCGCCTTAAAAACCAAATTAAAAAGTATCTTTGTAAGTTGTACAAAAGAGGGATAATAACACTATTTTTCCCTTCTAAAAAAACTAGTTTTTAACGTAAATGAGGATTTTGCAAATCCATTATAGACATTAGTATGCCACAGACATCACAAAGAGGTCAGATTATGCCTGAGTCCCCTATTCGGAAATTGGTTCCTTTATCGGACAAAGCCAAAGAAAGAGGGATTAAAGTTTATCACTTAAATATTGGTCAGCCGGACTTAAAAACTCCGCGCATCGCATTAGATGCTCTAAAAAAGATTGATCGAGATATTCTCGAATATAGTCCGAGTGATGGAATCAAGAGTCTCCGCACCAAATTGGCTGAATATTATCAAAAATTTAAAATCAACGTAACAAGCAACGATATTATCATCACTTGCGGAGGGTCTGAAGCTGTAAATTTTGCATTTATGGCATGTTTAGATCCTGGAGATGAGATTATTGTACCAGAACCTGCATACGCCAATTATACTGCATTTGCAATTGCAGCGGGAGCTACCATCAAGCCTATAGTATCTACTATAGAAGAGGGATTTGCACTTCCTCATATAGACAAGTTCGAAGAGATGATAACTCCACGAACAAAAGGTATATTAATCTGTAACCCCAACAACCCGACCGGCTATTTATACACACAAAAAGAGATGAATAAAATCCGTGATTTGGTAAAGAAATATGACTTATACCTGTTCTCGGATGAAGTTTATCGAGAGTTTTGCTATACGGGCGCACCCTACATTTCTGCGTTCCATTTGGACGGAATTGAAGAAAATATCATCTTGTTCGACTCTGTTTCTAAAAGATATAGCGAGTGTGGAATTCGTATTGGAGCATTGGTTACAAAAAATGCAGAGGTTAGAAAAAGTGTGATGAAATTCTGTCAAGCAAGGCTAAGTCCTCCGCTAATTGGGCAAATCATTGCTGAAGCTTCAATGGATACACCTGAGGAGTATATGTTGGAGATGTACAATGAGTATGTTGAACGACGTAAGTATTTGATCGATGGACTTAATCGCATACCGGGAGTTTACTCTCCTATTCCGATGGGTGCGTTCTATACGGTTGCCCGATTACCAATTGATGACTCCGACAAATTCTGTGCTTGGTTGTTAAACGATTTCGAATTTGAAGGTCAAACCGTAATGATGGCTCCTGCTTCCGGATTCTATACCGGAAAAGAGATTGGGAAAAACGAGGTTCGATTAGCCTATGTTTTGGAAAAAGAGGAGTTATCTAAAGCTCTTTTTGTTCTAAAAAAGGCGTTGGAAGTTTATCCAGGACGCACACTTTGAAAAAATAACTAACAATGAAGTTTGAATTTTTCATTGCTAAACGAATACAATTCAATAAGGAGGGAGAACGCAAAATCTCCCGTCCTATTGTTCGTTTAACAATGGGAGGAATTGCTTTAAGTTTAGCTGTAATGATATTGTCTGTTGGTATCGTTATTGGTTTTAAACAAGAAGTTCGCAACAAACTAATCGGCTTTGGCTCTCACATTCAAATTTCATCTTCATTCTCCAATCACACCTACAAAACTCAATCTCTAAAAATTGATTCATCACTGATAGACAGAATCAATTTACTCCCAGACGTCAAACATGCTCAACAATTTGCGACTCAACCGGGAATTGTTAAAGTAGATGGAAATTTTCAGGGGGTTGTCTTAAAAGGAATAGACAAAGATTACGATTGGACATTTTTTGAAAACTATCTTATTGCCGGAGAAATATTTCAAATTAACGATAGTTCATCAACTAATCAGACTTTAATTTCAAAAAAAATCGCCGATTTACTACAACTAGAAGTTGGAGATAAATTTTTCACCTATTTTATTATAGACGGGAAAGTAAGAGTTCGTCCATTTACAGTTAGCGGCATTTACACAACAGGATTCTCTGATTATGACAAAATATTTATCATAGGCGACATCAAACACATACGCAAACTCAATAAATGGACAGAAGACGAATGCAGTGGAATAGAAATTGAGATAAACGATTTTTCATTGATTGAGGAGGTTCAAGAATCTTTATTTAACATTATAGGGAATAGAACAGACGAAGCAGGAAACTACTACATGATGAAAAGTATACAACAAATCAATCCTCAAATATTTGGTTGGTTGGATCTGCTCAATACAAATGTGGTAATTATTCTGATTCTCATGATAGCAGTAGCAAGTTTCACTATGATATCAGGCTTGTTGATTCTAATTTTAGATAGAACCAACATGATAGGAATACTCAAGGCATTAGGTGCTACCAACCAGTCCATAAAAAATATATTTCTCTATCATACCCTATTATTGGTCGGGAAAGGAATGGTTTGGGGGAATTTTATAGCCTTGACTTTGACTTTAATTCAGAAAAAATTTGCTGTTTTAAAATTAGATCCTGAAATGTATTATGTAGATTCCGTTCCAATTGAATTATCATTCTTCAACATTGTTTTAGTTAACGTAGGAACAATAATCATCTCCTACTTAGTTTTAAGATTATCAACCCATATTATTACACGAATTGCACCGATAAAAGCCATTCGTTTTGAATAATAAAACTAAAAATAAAAAACAAAATTCAAACCTTTTCAAGATAATTAAAAAGAGTTTCTTAAATTTGTAGCATGCAATTTCAATTACAACATACCGATTTAAAAAGTGGCGCAAGAGCCGGTAAATTAATTACCGACCACGGAGAAATTGAAACACCAATTTTCATGCCCGTGGGAACGGTTGGTTCAGTAAAAGCAGTACACCAAAAAGAGTTAAAAGAAGACATTCAAGCTCAAATCATATTAGGGAACACCTACCACCTATATCTTCGACCGGGCTTGAATATCTTAGAAAAAGCAGGAGGGCTGCATAAATTTAACGGCTGGGACAAACCCATACTTACTGACAGCGGAGGTTTTCAAGTTTTCTCGCTTACCGGTATGAGAAAACTAACAGAAGAGGGATGCACATTTCAATCTCACATTGATGGCTCCAGACATATATTTACTCCTGAAAATGTAGTGGATACACAACGTATCATAGGAGCAGACATAATTATGGCTCTTGATGAATGCACTCCGGGCACAGCCGACTATAATTACGCAAAAAAGTCATTGGAAAGAACTCAACGTTGGTTGTTGCGAGGATTGAAACATTTTGACGAGACAGAACCTAAATATGGTTATAGTCAAACATTTTTCCCAATTGTTCAAGGTTGTACTTACAAAGACTTACGCCAACGTTCGGCAGAATTTGTTGCAGAACAAAATAGAGAAGGGAATGCTATCGGAGGTTTGGCGGTAGGCGAACCGGCCGAGGTTATGTATGAAATGATTGAAGTCGTGAACGAAATATTACCGAAAGAGAAGCCTCGCTATTTGATGGGCGTTGGTACACCAATCAACATTTTGGAAGCAATAGAGCGTGGCGTTGATATGTTTGATTGTGTGATGCCTACTCGAAATGGTCGGAATGGAATGTTGTTCACTAAATATGGGACAATGAATATGCGAAACAAAAAGTGGGCAGATGACTTTTCCCCAATCGACCCGGAAGGTGCATCATACGTTGATACAGCTTATACCAAAGCATATTTACGACATCTATTGGTTTCTAACGAACTATTGGGAATGCAGATAGCTTCTATCCATAACTTGGCTTTTTACCTTTGGTTGGTGAAAGAGGCAAGAAAGCACATTATCGCAGGAGATTTTTCTGTTTGGAAGAATCAAATGGTAAATCAAATGAGCAATAGATTATGATTTTAAAACGATTCGACACCTATATCATTAAAAAGTTTTTAGGGACATACTTTTTATCTATTATTCTGATAATCAGTATTGCAGTGGTATTCGACATCTCAGAAAAACTAGATAACTTTTATGAAAATGAAGCTCCTCTAAGAGCTATTATTTTCGACTACTATGTAAATTTTATTCCCTATTACGCAAATCTATTCAGTCCTTTATTTACATTCATTGCTGTGATATTTTTCACGTCGAAGATGGCAGACAATTCAGAAATCATCGCCACTTTTGCATCAGGTATCAGCTTCCACAGAATGATGGTTCCATACCTAATTTCAGCATCTATCATAGCCTCCATGACATATATTTTAGGGGGATATGTCATTCCTCCTGCAAATAAAATTCGATTGGATTTTCAAGAAGAGTATGTCAGAAAGAAAAAGAAGGATTTTGTTGCGAAGTTACAAATAAAGGTTTCTCAGAATGAAATTCTTTATGTTGATTACTTCGATCACACAGAAAATACCGGTCATAGAGTATCTTTAGACCAATTTAACGGCAAGACATTAGTTTCAAGAATTACCGGACATCGACTTATTTACGACACTACGAATGTATGGAAGATAACGAGATACACGCATCGCGAATTTGATGGTTTATATGAAAATATAAGTCAGGGAGATACCATGGTAAAAGAGATTAACATCATACCTGCAGACTTATTGGTATTCCCTAATATGCACGAACAGATGAACAATAGGAAGTTGTCTGCCTATATAGAACGGCAGAAGGAACGAGGGGTCGGAAATATAAAGAATTTCGAAATAGAGTATGAAAAAAGATTCTCATTCCCTTTCGCAGCCTTCATCTTGACTATAATTGGAGTATCACTTTCATCAAAAAAAGTTAAAGGAGGTATGGGAATCAACTTGGGAATCGGACTACTTTTAAGTATTGTCTATATTCTATTTGGAGAAATTTCATCTACATTTACCATCAATGGCTCGCTACCTCCTATGGTAGCTGTATGGCTTCCTAATATCGTATTTTCTTTGATAGCTGTGTATCTATACAAAAAGGCTCCAAAATAATAGCTACCCCATGCGTTAAACGAAAAATAAATGCAAAAAAATGAATAAAAAGATAGACGAATTAAATGCAAAAAAAAATAAATTAGCATTAGGCGGAGGTGAATCTGCCATCGAAAAACAAAAATCAATTGGCAAATTAACAGCAAGAGAACGTATTGATGCTATTTTAGATAAAAACTCCTTCGATGAGTGCGACATGTTTGTCCGCCACAACGTACATGATTTTGGCATGGAGAAAAAAGAGTTACCATGCGATGGAGTTATCACTGGTACCGGAACAATCAACGGGAGACCAATTTGCATATATGCACAAGACTTTACTGTACAAGGAGGCTCACTCGGTTTAATGCACGCGAGGAAAATAACTAAGGTGATGGATTACTCTTTAAAAATGAGAATACCCTGCATCGGAATCAATGATTCTGGTGGTGCTCGAATACAAGAGGGCGTGGATGCATTAGCCGGTTATGGAGAAATATTTTATCGTAATACTTTAGCTTCCGGTGTTGTTCCCCAAATTTCAGTAATATTAGGTCCTTGCGCAGGAGGAGCTGTTTACTCTCCTGCCCTCACCGACTTCGTTTTTGTGGTGGAAAACACTTCAAAAATGTTCATCACCGGACCCAATGTAATTGAAACAGTATTAGGAGAAAAAATATCTCAAGAAGAGTTAGGAGGTGCAAAAGTTCATGCAGAAATAACGGGGAATGCTCACTTTTATGCCAAAGATGAGAAAGAGTGTTTTCAACAAATACAGAAACTACTTTCGTTCTTACCGGCAAACAATAACGAACAACCTCAGACGATAACACCTCAATTGCCCAAAGAGTCGTTCAACATAGAAAATATAATTCCTAACGACCCCAAGCAACCCTACGATGTAAAAGAAATCATCAAAGCGATAGCTGATGATTCAGACTTCTTAGAAGTGCAGGCACTATTCGCCCCCAATATAGTAATAGGTTTTGGACGAATAGAAGGGAAAACGGTTGGATTTGTAGCCAATCAACCACTCTATTTAGCCGGGGTTTTGGATTGTGATAGCGCAGATAAGGCTGCTCGATTTATACGATTCTGCGACTCATTTAATATCCCTATTATAACCTTAGAAGATATGCCAGGCTATCTTCCGGGAGTCGATCAAGAGCATGCCGGAGTAATTCGTCATGGAGCAAAAATGCTTTATGCCTATTCAGAAGCTACTGTACCTAAAATCACAGTCATACTTCGCAAAGCATACGGTGGAGGATATATTGCAATGAATTCAAGACACTTAGGTGCAGATTTTGTCTTCTCTTGGCCTTCTGCAGAAATTGCAGTAATGGGACCTGAAGGCGCAGCCAATATCATATTCAAATCAGACATTTCAAATTCTGAAAATCCAACAGAAACTCGAATTGAGAAGGTAAAAGAATACACAGATAAATTTGCCAATCCGTATGTTGCGGCATCCAAAGGATATATAGATGATATAATAGAGCCAAAAGAAACAAGAAAAAAATTGGCTCATGCTCTATTAATCTCTCATGCCAAAGAAGAGCACCGCCCTAAGAAAAAACACGGGTTACCTCCATTCTAATTAATTTGAAGAACATGGAAAAAAGTAATCAAATAGAATTATTGTTAGAATCTGGGAGATATAATACATACAGTACTAACAAGTTTAAAAATAGGATTCCATATCAAAAAAGGAACGAAAACGAAGTAGTTTCTGAAATACCCGGAACAATCATTCAAATATTTGTAACCGAAGGAGAAAATCTTCTAAAAGGGGCTCCATTGCTCATCTTAGAAGCTATGAAGATGGAAAATATCATACGTATGCCACATGATGGGAAAATAAAGAGAATCTTGGTAGAAAAAAAGCAAAAAATTGGCAAACACACAGTTCTAATGCTTTTAGACTAAAACGCAAAAAGAGGGAGAATTTCAACCATGATTCTCCCTCTTTTTGTAGTACAATTCAATAAATTACCAAAAACTAAGGACAAATATACCCTGCTCTCTCTCCCGGTGTTGAAATTGTTGACAACTCCGAACATTGTGCTACGTCAACCTCTTCAAAAACAGTACTATAACTAGGAACTACTTCTCCGGTTTCATCGTAAAACACACACTCGCAATCAATAGTACATGAAGAGAGTAAACCGATAAAAAACAATACTGATAAAAAAATATGTCTTTTCATTTTCAAAAAATTATATTCGGAATTTAAAATTCACAATTTACAACTCAAGAAATTTTTTTATATCGCAAATGTAATAATAATTTAAAGAGAAACAAAAAAATATAAGAAAAACATCAATAGGCAATTTTTCAAAAAAAAACTGCTGTAGTAGTAAATTTAGTTTACAGAGTTGTGGTAATCACCCAAAATAAAACATGGAGCAAATCACAAAGAATTTGCTCCATAAAATTTTCAGCGAAATAATTACTTACATTCAGTAACAACACCGAATACATCACTGTTCATATCAGAACATTTACCGTCCTCGATCTCTACAGTTTCTATTTCGATAACTTCTCCACCCATTTTAATTTCGCACTCACATTCTTTAGAGCAAGAAATAGAAACCATTGCCAAAACTGCAACTGGTAATAATAACTTTTTCATTTGTTTTTTTATTTAAATTTTGTCTACTCTTAAGGTTTTCGACTTCCCCTATAATATATCTATTGAAATATTATCACATTCAAAAGTAATTAACCCAATTAATTAACCGTTCAATTACCTTTATTTACATTTATAACTAGTCCCAAATAGAGCAAAATCTAATTCTTTGCATTTACTAACCCCAAACTCTGCCGGATCAACATTCTCACTCTTCTCAAATACTCCATTGACAAACGTCTCACAAATACACTCCTCATCCTTTGAACAAGAAGATAAGAAAAGTAACAAAGCACAAATCTGTAGCAAAAACTTAGTCATGCTTAATCAATTCTAGTTATAAAAACTCGGCGATAATCAGAAACACTCTAAACCACCACCCATATTTTCTGCAAAGTTAAGTAATAAATGTAATAAGTTCTAAACATATTATAAAAAACTTTAACTAAATCAAAAAAAAGACAAGGAAATCAAAAATAAGGGAGGCAGCCACAATAATGGATTAGCAAATTATAGAAGCAGACTTCAAAACTTTCGCAAAAAAAATTATAGACCCCACCCAAAGAGATAAATATGACAAAATGACATAGATATAATTTAGGTAAAGACAATTTTAGGTAAGAATGACAGAGAAATCTGTTTGGCACAAATTGTGCAGAAAAATAAAGGAATTTTAAAGAATCAAAAACAAAATTTAAAAATAAATGTTTAACAAAGAGGCTATTTAATTCTATTGTAGAAACGAAAATAATTTTAAATACCTCTTAATAAAAAATTATAATTATGAATATTAAACCATTGGCAGACAGAGTTTTGGTAAAACCAGCAGCTGCAGAAGAAAAGACCGCAAGTGGAATAATAATTCCGGACTCAGCAAAAGAGAAACCATTAAAAGGAGAAGTTATCGCAATCGGTAATGGAACCAAAGATGAAGAGATGGTTGTAAAATCAGGCGATATTGTGCTTTATGGTAAATATGCCGGAACAGAATTAGAATTAGAAGGTGAAAAATATTTGATAATGCGTCAAAGCGATATTTTGGCAATAATCTAAAGATTGCTTAAAATTTCATTAAACGACATTATAAAGAGAATTATAAAAACTTCTACATAAAAATAATTTAACACAAAAATAAAATGGCTAAAGAGATTAAATATGACATGGAAGCTCGCGACTTACTAAAAAAAGGAGTTGACGAGTTGGCAAATGCAGTTAAGGTAACCTTAGGACCTAAGGGAAGAAATGTAATTATAGAAAAGAAATTTGGTGCACCACACATCACAAAAGATGGAGTATCAGTAGCCAAAGAGATTGAGTTGAGCGATCCATACGAAAACATGGGAGCACAAATGGTAAAAGAGGTTGCATCAAAAACAGGTGATGATGCCGGAGACGGAACAACAACAGCTACTATCTTAGCTCAAGCAATCATCAACGTAGGATTAAAGAATGTGACAGCAGGAGCTAATCCAATGGACTTGAAACGTGGAATCGACAAAGCTGTTGCAAAAGTGGTTGAAAGCATCAAAAGTCAAGCAAAAGAGGTTGGAGACGACTACAATAAGATTGAACAAGTAGCAACAATCTCTGCAAACAATGACAATGAAATTGGAAAATTGATTGCAGACGCCATGGCAAAAGTAAAAAAAGAGGGAGTTATCACTGTTGAGGAAGCAAAAGGAATGGAAACAACTGTTGATATTGTAGAAGGAATGCAATTTGACAGAGGATACCTTTCTCCATACTTTGTAACCAATACAGAAAAAATGGAAGTTGAATTTGACAATCCATTTATTTTGATTCACGACAAAAAGATATCTTCACTAAAAGAGATTTTACCTATTCTTGAAGCGACAGCACAAGCAGGACGCCCTCTATTGATTATTGCAGAAGACATTGACGGAGAAGCATTAACTACTTTGGTAGTAAACCGCTTGCGTGGAGCTTTGAAAGTTTGTGCTGTAAAGGCTCCTGGATTTGGCGATCGCCGCAAAGAAATGTTGGAAGATATAGCAATCCTAACAGGAGGTTTGGTTGTAACAGAAGAGAAGGGTATCAAATTAGAAAATGCCACTATCGAAATGTTGGGTACAGCAGAAAAAGTTACAATCAACAAAGATAATACAACAATCGTAAATGGAGCAGGAGCTAAAGAGGCAATTGCTGAAAGAGTAGCTCAAATCAAAGCTCAAATTGAAGCAACAAAATCGGACTACGACCGTGAGAAACTACAAGAAAGACTTGCCAAATTAGCCGGTGGAGTAGCTGTTCTCTATGTTGGAGCTCCATCAGAGGTTGAGATGAAAGAGAAAAAAGACCGTGTGGATGATGCGTTGAGTGCAACTCGTGCTGCTGTTGAAGAAGGTATTGTTCCTGGTGGTGGTGTTACTTATATTCGCGCTATCGAGTCATTAAATGGTTTAAAAGGTGCTAATGAAGATGAAACAACAGGTATCGAGATCATCAAGAGAGCAATAGAAGAACCACTTCGTCAAATCATTACTAATGCAGGAAAAGAGGGAGCTGTTTATGTTCAAAAGGTAAAAGAAGGTAAGGGAGACTACGGCTATAATGCTCGTAACGAACAATTCGAGAACTTCTTCGAAGTTGGTGTTATTGACCCTGCCAAAGTTACTCGTGTAGCATTAGAAAATGCTGCTTCTATTGCAGGTATGATGTTGACTACTGAGTGTGTTATCGCAGAAAAGAAAGATGACAAAGCTGCAGCTCCAGCAATGCCTCCAATGGGAGGAGGAATGGGTGGCATGATGTAAAATTATCTTTCCCTATTTATAAAAGGGTGTGTCAGCATATTGGTTGACACACCTTTCTTTTTTAGCCATAATATTTGTTACGTTATACATTTTATTTAATCAATAAAAATGTATTAGTATCAACCCATTGGCGGAATTTATTGACACTATCCAGAATAAATATTGCGGATATGAAACAGGGCGAATGCGATTTACCCCAACGGCAGTAACCGAAATTATATAATGACTAACACGATGGCGGAATTAATTAAGAGTGAACTTAAAAGTATTTCCAAACAAAAAAACACCGATAGATAGTAAAACTCTACCGGTGAATTTTCTATTTTAAAATCAAAAATTATTTACAATTTATTTTTGTTGAGAAGCACGATAACGTTGATTCATTACAAATACAACCTCAGAAGTAATATTCAACATAGGTTCAGCATACAAAATATTATCTGCATCCGTATTACTTAGAATCAATTTATAACGTTTATCTGCATTAAAAAATTCAAAGAAAGAATTAATGGAATCACGTAAACGCATATTCATCTTTTGTTGTTCAGTTATCAAATCTTGCGCCAATCTCTGTTCCAACGTTTGCAATTCTTGATCTTTTTTAAATAAACGATTTTGTTCTTGTTCAAAAGACTCCTTAGACAAAAAACCACCTGCTTGGTATTTTTGTTGGAAGACCTCCAACTCGGCTTGCAACTTTTGTTGAGCAGAAACTAGTTCTTTTCTGGATTTTTCTTGCTTCTTCAACAAGGTTTCATTCAATTTCTTAGCATACTCATAATTCAATAAAAAAGAATCTACGTTAATGTATGCTACCGGAAAAGAATTAGAGAGAGAATCAACCGGAGTTTCAACAATAGCAGAATCCGCAACTAAGTTCGCACACTCTACTTCAACTTGTTTTTCACCTTTACCGGTAAAATGAAGGACATACAAACCAACAACGGCCAAAGCAAGAATAGCCAATGCAATAGTGTTAAAATTTTTCATCTGTTAATCTTTATGTTTTCTTTTTGTTTTTTGTTTAATACCTTTCCACTCCATATAGTCTTGAGTTTGAACACAATATATTCCACGTTCTGCCATAGCCTTATTACCACCCACATGGGAATTGGGAAACTTACCATTCTTTGTAAAAAAAATACGTACTCCCAATAGCAATATAGCCACTGCAACAATACCTAACGTCAATAACAATATAATCCAAACATTCTCCATAATTCAGAAAGTCGGCGCAAATTAAGTCAAATATTTTGAGATACAATTACTCTTCAACAATCTTTTTAAATTATTTCAGAGAACGAATAATGTTTTAACATTATTTAATAATACCATAACACCTCATTCCCAAAATAAAAATGCGAATGCAAAGAATTAGCAAATAGAGAAACAACTTGACTACTCAGTAATTATGTCATCAAATCACACTCAATCGGTTTAAATTTTTACCAAAGTATTGTAATCAAAAGAATATAAAACATAAAAATATTGGTTAAGTCATACAAAACAAGTAATTTCGCACTAATTAAAGTTGAGCCAAATTCAAAATATGTAATCACCATTACATACGATAAAAACACTCAACAATTTACTCACAATAAGACTTATGTAAAATAAAAAGTATGGAAGAAAATATAAGCAATCTTGAGCCTCAAGAATTATGGCAAATGTTTGATAAAATTTGTCAAATACCTCACCCTTCCGGTAAAGAAGAAAAAATCAGAGAATACATTGTTTCTTTCGGAAAATCACTCAACCTCCAAACGGAAACAGATTGTGTGGGCAACATCATAATTCACAAAAGTGCCACTCCGGGATATGAAAATGCTCCGGTATTACTCTTGCAATCTCACATAGATATGGTATGTGAGAAAAATGAAAATACTATCCACGATTTTGAAAATGACCCTATACAAACCTACATTGATGGAGATTGGGTAAAAGCCAAAGGTACAACATTAGGCGCAGATAATGGAATTGGAGTTGCATCTATGTTGGCCATTTTACAATCATCAGAAATTAAACATGGACCTCTAAAATGTTTATTTACGGTTGATGAAGAGAGGGGATTAACCGGAGCTCAACATGTCTCTTCTGAATGGTTAGATGCAGATATGCTACTCAATTTAGACTCAGAAGAGGATGGTCGGTTTTGTATTGGGTGTGCAGGAGGAATAGATACCTGTGCAACCTTCAAGATTACCCAAGAGCATCCGCAAGAAAATCTATTTTTCTTAAAAATATCTGTGTCAGGTCTAAAAGGGGGGCATTCCGGCGATGACATAAATAAGGGTCGAGGAAATGCCATTCAGTTATTGGCTCGTTTTTTATGGGAACAAAAACAGAAATATCCGGTTTACATAGCTGAAATAAGTGGAGGAAATCTTCATAATGCGATTCCACGCGAAGCCGGTGCAACGGTAGCCATACCCTACAAATACAAAGAAGAAATACGAATTCAACTCAATATTTATACTGCAATTATTGAAGAAGAGTACCCTACAGAAAAGGAATTTAAGATGGATTTATCAACGGATGATTACAAAGATAGCATAATTCAACTAACAGATAGTGAACGAATTATCAACACTCTATTCGGGATTCCTAACGGAGTTATTGAAATGAGTAAAGAGATTGAGAATCTCCCTGAAACATCCACTAACTTAGCATCAATAAAAAGGATTTCAGAAACCGAATACTTGGTTGCAACCAGTCAAAGGAGTTCAACAGAAAGCAAAAAGATAGAGTTAAAAAATCGCATGGAAGCACTATTTCTCTTGAGCGGAGCATCTGTAACACATAGTGATGGATATCCCGGTTGGAAACCCAATTTACAATCTCGAATTAAGGAAATAGTTACCCAATCTTTCACCAATCTTTTTGGTTATGCCCCAGTTGTAAGTGCTATTCACGCCGGATTGGAATGTGGATTATTTAAAGCAAAATCATCCCAGTTAGACATGATTTCAATTGGTCCGGAAATCAATGGGAATCATTCTCCCAACGAACAATGCAGCATATCCAGTGTAAACAAATATTGGAAACACTTAAAAGACATATTGAGCAAAGTGGCAGATATTAACAAATAAAAAAATCCATGGAAAAGTCGGCTCAATTAAATAAAAATCAACTTATTCTAAATTTAGCCATTCCTAACATTATTTCCAACATCACCATTCCTTTATTAGGAATGGCAGATGTTGCTATAGCAGGCCATATTGGAGGAGATAGTGCCATCGGAGCAATATCCATTGGCTCTACCCTCTTCAATTTTATTTATTGGAATTGCGCATTTTTACGCATGGGATGTAGCGGATTGACAGCACAAGCATACGGAGCCAATGATTGGAAAGAGTGTACCAATCTACTGATACGCTCACTCATATTATCTCTTACCATAGCAATCACCCTACTACTATTAAAAAATCCAATTTCACACTTTGCCATAGATTATATCGAATGCAGCGAATCAATAAGACCTCTGGTAAAAGATTACCTACTCACAAGATTTTGGGCAATCCCCGCCTCCATCTCTATTTTTTCTATTCATGGGTGGTTTATTGGGATGCAAGACTCACGTTCTCCAATGTGGATAGCAATCTTTTCTAACATTGTTAATATTATCTTTAGCATCTACTTTGCAATACACTTAGAACTTGGAATAAAAGGAGTTGCTTGGGGAACAGTAACAGCACAATACGCCTCTCTCGCCCTATCCTTATTAATATTTTATGCTAAATACAGAAAAAAATGTGAACATACAACCCTAAAAGAGAGTTTATCCAAGTCTAAGATTCTCCGTTTCTTTGATGTCAACATTGATATTTTCATCCGTACACTCATCATTACAATTGCCTACACATTGTTTACTATTAACTCTTCAAAATTCGGAGAAACGATATTAGCAACCAATACCCTCTTAATGCAATTGTACACCTTATTTTCCTATATGTCAGACGGATTTGCATTTGCAGCAGAATCGCTATCGGGTAGATACATTGGCGAAAAAAGGTACGATTACTTACAATCTATTATAAAACAACTATTGGTATGGGCTGGAGGAGTTGCTACCCTCTTTATTTTATGTTATATAATCAGTTGGGAGCCAATTTTACGGTTATTCAATCCCTCTATCAAGGTACTAGAGTGCGCACACCAATACATTTTTTGGGTAATATCCATCCCATTAGCCGGTTTTTTACCCTTCATGATAGATGGAATAATGCTTGGGGCAACAAAAACAAAAGTACTCCGAAATAGTGTAGCAATATCATTTATTGTTTATTTAATTCTACTCTATACACTTATGCCGATAATTGGCAATAATGCAATTTGGGCAGGCTTTTTAACTTTTATCTTATTAAGAGGTATTTTATTAATAAAACCTCTGATAAAATTAACCAAAGCAGATATAAACAACTGTAACACTTAAAACATCTGAAACAAATTAAGACACCTCTATTAAAAGATGCAAAATCAAATACTTTCAGATGCGTTTAAATCAACTTAAAAACAATTACCTAAAAATTTCTCTACAACTAATACCAACCCATCTTCATCATTTGATGCCGTTACAAAATCAGCCTCCTCTTTTACCACCTGTTGAGCATTACCCATAGCAACTCCCATTCCTGCATAACGCACCATTGACAAATCATTAAAACCATCACCACAAGCCACCATTTCATCACGCGAAAGATTTAAATGAGCTAATAAACGCTCTAACGAGTAAGCCTTATCTACGTTTTGCGGCATAATTTCCAAAAAGTAGGGTTCTGATCGATAAATATTAAGGAGATCTCCAAACTGGTTATTGACTTCAACCTCCACCTTCTCCAAATAATCCCCATCGCCAAGCATTAAACATTTAGTAACAGGATGCGTCAAAGCATCCACAAAGCTATCCACTTTAACAACCGGCATATTATTAATTCGCGCTTCTATCTCTACATACTTATCATCCTCATTTTCCGTAACAATCCCACCATCTTTGTAAGAAACGATAGAGACACCATAGGTTTGAGACGCATCATATAACTCTTGAATTTTATCATGAGGTAAAACTGTTTCAAAAACGATTTCACCCGTTTTAAAATTGGTAACAATAGCCCCATTAAAGGACAAAATATACCCCCCATACTCATCCAATCCTATTTCTTTTGCAATAGGAACAATGCCCGGAGTAGGTCTTCCCGAAGCAAGAACAATTGTGACACCGGCTTCTTGTGCAGCACGTAATGCAACTTTAGTTTTTTCAGTAATTTTCTTTTCTGAATTCATTAAGGTACCATCAATATCAAGTACCAACACTTTATAAGACATAATAGTAATCAAAAACTTAAGGTGGAATCTATAAACTTATTTTGCAGATTTTTTGATTTAATTTCTAACAACAATCTTCAGAAATAAATCAAAAAGTACCGAAAAGTTCGCCCCCTTGATTTATATTTTCTTAAATAATAACGGTGAATTTATAGGACTCACCTTAAATAAAAAAAGCGACAAAAACTAAACGTTTTCATCGCTTGCGGTGAGAGGGGGATTCGAACCCCCGGAACGGTTACCCGTTCGACAGTTTAGCAAACTGTTGGTTTCAGCCACTCACCCATCTCACCAAACCCCTTTCGGTTTTGCGATTGCAAATATATAAAACCTTTTTCATTTCACAAAACAAATATTTCATTAAATTTGCCTTGAAATACAAAAAAATTTATTCTTATGGCAAAAAAAAGTAACGTAAAAGATAAAAACAAAAAGAATTCCCGAAACAACTCTCTAATTCATAAGATTTTAATCTCTTTAGCTCTCTTTTTAATTATTGGTGGAACGTTAGGTGGATATATTGCCTACTCTCTATTTTCTCCTAATATTTCAGTTGAAGATGGCAAAAAAGAGTATCTTTTAGTTTATGAAAATGAATGTTACGATGACATATTAAGCCAATTAGAGAGTAAAAATCTCTTAAAAAGTGTGATTACATTCAAAACTGCATCATGGATTCTTAATTCTAAAAAGGTATTCAAACCGGGAAGATACCAATTATCAAATGAGATGAATAATATAACCCTCATAAGAAATTTGATCTATGGAAGACAAACTCCCATCAGTATTTCATTCAATAATGTGAGAACAAAGGAGATTTTAGCAGAAAGGATTACCAAAAAACTAAAACTTACGAGAGAGGAGTTCCTTCAAGAACTGAATTCAGCCTCGACTCTAGATAATTTAGGATTGAATAAAAATACGATTGTCTGCCTATTTATCCCGAACACCTACGAAGTATATTGGGACATAACTGCAGAGGAACTTATAGATAGAATGAAAAAAGAGTATGATAAATTTTGGACAGACGAGCGTACAGACAAATTATTGGAAGTTGGATTAACCAAAGAGGAAGTTAGCACCTTAGCTTCTATCGTGGAAGAGGAGACAAAAAAGGCTGACGAACAACCGGTTGTGGCCGGATTATACCTAAATCGTATTCATAAAAACATACCGCTTCAGGCAGACCCAACAGTAAAATTTGCTGTTCAAGATTTCTCTTTAAGACGGATCTATAAAAAACATTTGGAATATGATTCTCCCTACAATACCTATAAGTATGCAGGATTACCACCCGGACCAATCAGAATTCCATCTATTCAAGCCATTGATGCAGTTTTGAATTTCAAGAACCACAACTATATATATATGTGTGCAAAAGAAGATTTTTCCGGTTACCACAATTTTGCCACAACCTATAAAGAGCATCAAGATAATGCCGAAAAATATAGACGAGCATTGAACAGAAGAGGTATCAGATAAAGAGAAAAGAAAAAAAAAGAAATAAGATAAAAACAGAGTGAATTCAGAATATGTAAAACGAATTATTACGTCTAACACTACATTCAAAAAAAACAGGGGAGAAAAATAAATTTAAACTTCTCCCCTATTAATACGAATCATCGAAAAAACTACTTACCAAAAATTAAATCCAGCAAAGACTAAGATAAATTCGATTACCACCAATGTCCATATCAACCATAAAATATCGGAACAAAGAAATCCGGACGAAGTGGTCTTGTCAGAGGATTTTACATAATATCCGGTAGGTCTAAGTAGGAATTTACTATATATCCAATAACAAAAAAATCCGACACAAACACCTAAAATAGTACCACAAATAATATCCGTAGGGAAATGGACTCCTAAATACAAACGCGTATAAGCACATAAAGCAGCCCACAACATCACTACTACAGAATAAGGTTTATATCTAAAAATCAAAGCCGAGAAGACGGCAAAACCAAAAGAATTGGCAGCATGGGAAGATGGGAATCCAAAGAGCCCTCCCCTATAATCATTCACATATTGCAATAAATTCATCACGAGGGGGTCTCTACTAGGGCGTGAACGAGCAATCAGAGGTTTTAAAATAGAAGAACTGATTTGATCACACAACAAGAAAACAAAAATTGTCATACCTATAATTGCCAACGCATCTCGCTTTTTATTTTTTACCAAAACATAAATAAACATCAAAATTACCGGCAACCAAATTAGAATTTGAGAATTCATCCACATAAAAAAATCCAAACCGCCATTATGGTATTTACCCAAATTTAAAAATACCATAGCAGCATAATCCCAAGACAGTATAGAATCCATGCTATAAAATTTTAAAAGAACAAAAATCCTTGCAAACCTATAAAATTTATCAATTTTATACAAGACAATCCCAATCAATATCGAACGAAAAAAGCAAATAAGGTTAAAACTAGAACTAAAAATATGTAATTTATACTCCAAATTTCAAGATTGTTTTTAAATTTGCCATTGAAAAAGATCAGAAAAGCGTCGAATTTAGGAAATTCAGTAAAATGAAAATTGTTATTGCCGGAGCAGGAGAAGTTGGAACACACTTAGCCAAAATGCTTTCAAGAGAAAATCACGACATAATACTCATTGATGAGGATGATAATAAACTACGTCCCATGGAGGAGAATTATGACATCATGGTTGCAGAAGGATTATCCACCTCGATATATGATTTAAAAGAGGCAGGGATTGAAAATTGCGACCTATTTATTGCAGTAACACCTATTGAGAGTCAGAATATCACCTCTTGCATTCTGGCTCACAAACTCGGCGCAAAAAAAACTTTAGCACGCATCAATAATTACGAATATCTGCAAGAAGAAAACCAACAATTTTTCAGAGATTTGGGGATTGACGCACTGATATATCCCGAACTATTGGCTGCAAAAGAGATTGTTAATTCACTCAAGATAAATTGGATTCGTCAATGGATGGAGTTTTCGAACGGAGCTCTCACTCTAATCGGTATGAAGGTTCGTAACAACGCCTCCATCATCAACCAAAAATTGATGGATTTACGTAACAGCCAATTCTATCGTGTGGTTGCCATTCGTCGAGATACAGTAACAATCATTCCTAAAGGTAGTGATAGTATAAAAGCCAACGATATTGTTTACTTTATAACCACCAAAGATTACGTAACAGACGTTAGGGAACAAGCCGGTAAAGAGGTAATTCAGGTAAAAGATCTAATGATATTAGGCGGTGGAAACATGTCGGTAAAAACGGTTGAACGTCTTCCAAGCGACATTCGAGCAAAAGTTTTAATAAAAGAGGAAAATGCTAATAATGTTCCTAAATTATTGGAACAAGACAATGTTATGGCATTTAATGGAGATGCAAGCGACCTTGATTTTTTGAAAGAAGAGGGTATTGAAGAGATGGATGCATTTGTTGCCCTATCGGACAATTCAGAAGCCAACATATTAGCCTGTATTACAGCAAAAAGAATGGGCTTAAAGAAAACAATTGCAGAGATAGAAAATATTGATTATATACCTTTGGCAGAAAGTTTAGACATAGGAACAGTCATCAATAAAAAACTGACAGCCGCAAGTTATATCTACCAATACACTTTGGACGCCGATGTACACAATGTAAAATGTCTGACACATGTAGATGCAGATGTGGTGGAATTAACCCCGAAACAAGGAGCTCCTATCACCTCCGGGAAAATCAAAGATATTACCATTCCTAAGGACATATTTATAGGAGGATATGTCCGTGATGGAATAGGACACATTGCAAATGGAGATTCTGAAATAATGCCGGGTGACGATGTAATCGTCTTTTGTGTATCTTCAAGTTTTCATAAATTGGATAAACTTTTTAACTAAAAAAATATGTCGAAGCTGAAAATTACCTTACTACTACTCTCGGCAGTCAGTCTATTCTCTTGCAACACGACAACTACAACAGAAGTAGCACAAGAGGGACAAGATACAATTCAAGTAGATTCTATTCCTGTCGAAATTAAACCCAAGGAGCTGTTTATGGGAATCGATGTAGAAAATTTAGACGTCGAACATGGAGTAATTCCTAATGGAAAAACTTTAAGCGACATATTATCTGCGTATAACGTAAATGGAGCCACCATACATCAATTAGCAGAGTGTTCAAAATCCACATTTGATGTCAGGAAGATAAGAAGTGGAAACAATTATCACATATTACTAACACGAGACTCCCTTCCCACCCTTGCCCATTTTATTTATGAGATAAATCAGACAGAATACCTTACGTGTTCTTTTGCAGATTCAATTTGCGTAAAGAAAGAACAAAAAGAATTAACTCGAGTAAAAAGAAAAGTATCCGGAGAAATCGAAAGTTCCCTATGGAACTCAGTTGTCGCCCAAAATGTACCATTTGAATTAGCCTTGGAATTATCCAATATTTACGCATGGAACATAGACTTCTTCAGCCTGCAGAAAGGAGACAAATACGATGTTGTCTATACCGAGGTACGATGCGACTCAAATTTTGTTCGGATCGATAGCATAGAGTGTGCCATTTTCAATCATTGCGGAACCGATTTTCATGCAATTCCATTTACTCAGAATGGAAGAAGAGACTTCTTCGACTATGAGGGAAAAAGCCTTCGCAAAGCATTTTTAAAAGCTCCATTAAGTTATTCTCGCATCAGTTCTCATTTTACGCATAAAAGATTTCATCCGGTATTAAAATACTACAGACCACACCATGGTGTTGACTATGCAGCCCCAACCGGAACTCCGGTACACACCATTGGTGATGGAAAAGTTATATTTAAAGGCTACACCAAAGGAGGTGGTCATACTGTTAAAATACAACATAATAGCACATACACAACTTGCTATATGCATCTTTCTAAATACGGAAAAATCAGCGTTGGTTCCATCGTAAAGCAAGGAGAAGTGATTGGTTATGTAGGAAGTACAGGACTATCAACCGGTCCTCATCTCGATTTTAGAGTATATCAAAACGGCTCTCCAATCAACCCGCTAAAGATGAAATCTCCACCGGTAGAACCTGTTAATCCTGAATTAATTGACTCTTTCAATTGTGTTCGAGATTCTGTTTTAAAAATTTTAACGAGAAGATAGTAGATTCAAATAAAAAAATACTACCTTTGCAAAAAATTTAAGTGGATAGATTTGACTGCTTGCAACCACAGGAAAAAATGCTAAAATAGATTCGATTTTCCATCTTTCCTGAATAGCGTTGAATATCCCCTTGAATTACAAACGAACGAATTTGTAAATAATAGGTAAATTCTAAAAGAAAAAATAAAATGGGATATTATTTTTCATCAGAATCGGTATCAGAAGGGCATCCTGATAAAGTAGCAGATCAGATTTCAGATGCCATTTTGGACAATATTTTAGTCCAAGACATGAACTCAAAAGTTGCATGCGAGACTTTAGTTACAACCGGACAAGTAATCATTGCCGGCGAGATAAAAACAGCGGCAAGAATCAATGAACAAGAGATTGCACGAAGAGTAATCAACCAAATTGGTTATACCAAAAGTGATTATAAATTTGATGGAGAGTCATGCGGAATTCTTACCGCATTGCATGGTCAATCTCCGGATATCAACCAAGGAGTGGAACGTGAAAATCCATTTGACCAAGGAGCCGGAGACCAAGGAATGATGTTTGGCTATGCTTGTGATGAAACACAAAGTTATATGCCAATTGCAATTGATATAGCTCATAACCTGCTAATCGAATTGGCGGCCATCAGAAAAGCAGGTAAAGAGATGACCTACCTTCGTCCCGACTCAAAGTCGCAAGTGACCATTGAGTATGGAGACGATAATCGTCCAAAACGAATTGACACAATCGTTTTATCCACACAACACGACGAGTTTATTGTAGATGCAAACAACCAAAAAGAGGCAGACAATAAAATGTTGGAGCAGATAAAGAAAGATGTAAAAGAGATACTCATTCCAAGAGTGTTAGAGAAACATCCTGAATATCAAGCACTACTAAAAGAGGATTATACGCTACATGTTAACCCTACGGGAAAATTTGTTATTGGTGGACCTTACGGTGATACCGGCTTGACGGGACGAAAAATCATTGTAGATACCTACGGAGGAAAAGGAGCGCATGGAGGCGGTGCTTTTTCCGGGAAAGACCCATCTAAAGTGGATCGTTCTGCCGCCTACGCAGCAAGACATTTAGCCAAAAATATTGTAGCAGCAGGTTTAGCCAAAGAGGTATTGGTACAAGTTGCGTATGCAATAGGTGTTGCAGAACCTATCAACCTATTTATTAACACCTACAACACATCTACCCTATCCATTAGCGATGGCGAAATGGCAAGAAAAATAACCGAGAGCAAAATTTTTGACATGCGTCCCAAAGCCATTGAAGAGCGACTAAAGCTAAGAAATCCTATTTACGAAGAGACAGCTTCGTACGGACACATGGGAAGAGAGCCTAAAATAGTTACCAAAACATTTGAAACAGGTTCGGGAGAAAAAATAACAAAAGAGGTAGAATTATTTACTTGGGAAAAGTGTGATAAAGTAGAAGAATTAAAGAAACTATTCACTACTACCCGATAAATTACCAATTTCTATCATAAAAAAAAAGGTGCATCAAACGTGAAAAACACGATTCAATGCACCTTAATTTTTATATAGAAAAAACTTTGATTTTCTCTCGTCAAAAACATTAATATCTATACCAATCCGATTTATAAGGGCCATCAACAGAAACACCGATATAATCAGCTTGAGCTTGAGTCAACTTAGTCAATTTAGCCCCAATTTTTGCCAAATGCAAACGAGCCACCTCTTCATCCAAAGATTTAGGAAGGCAATAAACACCAATAGAATAATCCTTAGCAAACAATTCCATTTGAGCCAATGTTTGATTAGTAAATGAATTACTCATAACAAACGAAGGATGACCGGTTGCACAACCCAAATTAACCAATCTACCATCGGCCAAAAGAATAACAGAATGCCCATCAGGGAAGAAATATTGATCAACTTGAGGTTTGATATTTCTAACTTTAATACCTGGGAATTTTTTCAGTTTATCCACTTGAATTTCGCTATCAAAATGACCGATATTACAAATAATTGCAGAATTCTTCATTTTTTCAATATGCTCAATTCTGATTACATCAATATTTCCGGTAGTTGTTACATAAATATCGCCCTCAGCAACCGCATCTTCCATAGTAGTAACTTCAAACCCTTCCATAGCAGCTTGTAGAGCACAAATAGGGTCGATTTCAGTGATTAAAACCCTCGCACCATAATGACGCATAGAGTGAGCACATCCCTTACCCACGTCACCATAACCGCACACAACCACAACTTTTCCTGCCACCATAATATCAGTAGCACGCTTGATACCATCAGCCAAAGATTCGCGACAACCATAAAGATTATCAAATTTAGACTTAGTCACCGAATCATTCACGTTGAAAGCAGGGAAACGCAATTTACCCTCTTTCTCCATTTGATACAAACGATGTACACCTGTTGTTGTCTCTTCAGAAACACCCTTAACTTCCGGAATCAATCTATTAAAAAAGGAATTATCAACCTTAATAATATTTTTCAAGATTTTCAACAACTCAATCTCATCTTCACTTGTAGCATTTCTATCCAAAACAGAAGCATTTTTCTCGGCATCAGCACCCAAATGAATCATCAAGGTAGCATCACCGCCATCATCGACAATAAGATTCGGACCTAAGCCATTACCAAAATTAAGAGCCTGCAACGTACACCACCAATACTCTTCCAACGTCTCACCTTTCCAAGCAAAAACAGGAGTACCGGCAGCAGCAATAGCAGCAGCGGCATGGTCTTGCGTAGAATAAATATTACAACTTGCCCAACGAACCTGAGCACCCAATTCAACCAGTGTCTCGATTAAAACAGCAGTCTGAATAGTCATGTGCAACGAGCCAGAGATACGAGCACCTTTCAGAGGTTTTTGGTTACCATATTTCTCTCTCAAAGCCATCAAACCCGGCATTTCTTGCTCTGCCAATTCAATCTCTTTCCGACCAAAATCAGCCAAAGAGATATCTGCTACCTTATAAGGTAATGATGAAAACAAATCCATATCCATAATAAAATTGAAAATTTTTGCAAAGATACAATAAAATCATACTAAAACGAATGTCTATTCACTAATTTAGTCTTACCCCCCATATTCGAGTTACTTTTTCATAAAAAACGAAGAAGAAAAAGCAAAATCCCACCTTAAAAGATGTGAAAAAGATGAAAAAACAGAAAAAAAAGGATTCTAAGAAAAAAAAATATGGTAATTTCATCTATTATCATTATTTTTGAAAAAAATTTATACAGACATGGAAAAGAGAAATTTTATAAAAAGCTTCATTGCTTTAGTAATATTTGGGATTGGATTTTGCTCATGTGCTTTTGCAGCAAATCCGAAAGAGGACTCTACTGGTAAAGTTATTTACTTGACAAAAGAGGAGTTTAACAAGAAAGTTGTAAATATAGATAACAATTCGTCATGGAAATATTTGGGCGACAAGCCATGTATATTGGACTTTTATGCCAATTGGTGCGGACCATGTCGAATGATTTCGCCCTACCTTGATGAGTTGGCAAAGGAATATCAAGGACAAATTTATATTTACAAAATTGATGTTGACAAAGAAAAAGAGTTAGGTCGAGCATTTGGAGCATCTAGTATTCCTCTATTGGTATTTATACCTAAGGATGGTCAACCACAAGCAGCTCGCGGAGCGCTACCAAAAGCAGAATTAAAGAATGCAATTGAAACAGTATTATTGAAAAAATAATTATGAAAGGAATTATACTTGCCGGAGGGAGTGCAACACGTTTGTACCCCCTCTCGAAAGCTATATCTAAGCAGATAATGCCGGTTTATGATAAACCGATGATATATTACCCCTTGTCAACGCTGATGTTAGCAGGAATAAGAGAAATTTTAATCATTTCAACACCTCGCGATTTACCAATGTTTCAGCAATTATTAGGTAATGGCGATGAATTAGGAATGAAATTTCAGTATAAAGTTCAAGAACAACCCAATGGTTTAGCGCAGGCATTTGTCTTAGGAGCTGAGTTTTTGGGCGGAGAACCCGGTTGCTTGATTTTAGGGGATAATTTATTTCATGGACAAAACTTCTCTTCTATGCTCAAAAAGGCAGCATCGAGAACTGATGGAGCAACTATCTTCGGATACTATGTTAAAGACCCGACAGCATACGGGGTTGCAGAATTTGATGAAGAAGGAAAGGTGATTTCATTGGAAGAAAAACCTAAAAATCCAAAATCCAATTATGCTGTACCCGGACTCTATTTTTACGATAAGAGTGTGACGGAAAAGGCTGCCAACTTACAACCATCTGCACGAGGAGAATATGAGATAACAGATTTAAATAAACTCTATTTAAACGAAGGCAAGTTGCATGTAGAATTATTCGGACGAGGATTTGCATGGTTGGATACAGGAAATTGTGATTCATTATTAGAGGCAAGTAACTTTGTCGAAACAATTCAAAAAAGACAAGGTTACTACATTGCTTGCATCGAAGAGATTGCATGGAGAAACAAATGGATCTCTGATGATGAATTGGAAATTCTTGGAAAGAAATTAGAAAAAACACAGTACGGACAATATATTTTATCTTTATTGGGAAAATGACATTTACAGAACAAGAAATAGCCGGAGTTTGGGTGATAGAGCCCAAAGTTTTTGCTGATAGTAGAGGTTACTTTATGGAATCTTTCAAGCAAAGCGAATTTGAAAAATTTATAGGAAAAATAGATTTTATTCAAGATAACGAATCTAAATCTTCGTATGGTGTTTTACGTGGTTTACACTACCAAAAAGGAGAGTTTTCACAAGCTAAATTGGTGCGTGTAATTAAAGGGAAAGTTTTGGATGTTGCAGTAGATATTCGTAAAAGTTCCCCTACTTTTGGTAAATACGTTGCCGTTGAACTTAGCGAAGAAAACAAAAAACAATTATTTATTCCACGCGGGTTTGCTCACGGATTTGTTGTATTGAGCGATGAAGCCATCTTCACCTACAAAGTGGACAATGTTTATGCTCCACAAGCTGATGCAGGAATCATCTATAATGACCCTAAAATCGGAGTGAATTGGATGATTGATTCTAAAGATGTACTTCTTTCTGAAAAAGATACAAAACATCCAACACTTGAAGAGGCTGAAGTATTTGAGTAGCAATAGGATAACTGAATAATGATGAAAAATGTATTAGTAACAGGAGGCAATGGTCAGTTAGGAAATTCCGTTAGAAAAGTTGCTAACAAATACCCTAACTACCAATTTATCTTTACGGATGTACCAGAGGTGGACATCACAGATTTAATTAGTTTAGAGAAGCTGATAGAAGAACAAAAAATTGATATTATTATCAATTGTGCAGCATATACCGCAGTAGATAAAGCTGAAAGCGATGAGGTTTTGGCAAGAAAAATAAATGCTGACGGACCTAAAAATTTGGCTATAGCTGCAAAAAAATCAGGAGCAAAATTGGTTCACATCTCTACTGACTATGTTTTTGATGGAAGAAATTGTACCCCTTTGAAAGAGAGTGACAAGACTGCACCTATTGGGGTATATGGAAAAACCAAACGAGAGGGAGAGATTGCCATCGAAGAGTGCGGTGTAGATGCTATTGTAATCAGAACGGCATGGCTCTACAGCGAGTTTGGGAGTAATTTTGTTAAAACAATGCTCCGCTTAGGCAGAGAAAAAGAGTCTCTAAGCGTTATTTATGACCAAATCGGAACTCCTACTTATGCAACTGATTTAGCAATCGCCATAATGGATTTGGTGGAAAAAGGATTTAGTGGTTATACTTTATACCATTATTCCAATGAAGGAGTTATTAGTTGGTACGACTTCACGAAAGCGATTTTTGAAATTGCCGGAATAACAATTCCTTTGCAAGCTATAGAAAGTTTTGAATATCCCACCGCTGCAGAAAGACCACACTATAGTGTGTTGAATAAACGCAAAATCAAGGAAATGGGAATACATGTGCCTTATTGGAAAGATTCGCTTAAAGTTTGTATGGAACTTATAGAAATGAAGATCAACTAGTTACATTATAAAATAAAAATTACTACTCATAATTGATATGGGAAACGGAGCTTTATAAGAGTTCCGTTTTTTGTTCCTGACGAAAAGCAAACCTCAATCTTCTTTGATAAATTTTGCTACAAAAATTTCATCTCCTCTGATTAACCGCAAAGAATAAGAGCCTTTGGACAGATTGGATATATAAATTTTTTGGGAAAGCACTTCCCCTTCATCTATACAATTTCCTCCTACCGAAAATATCTCATATTTTGCTCCTTCATATTCCGGCAAACTTAAATAGTCTGTTGCCGGATTGGGATAGATATTCTCAATGCTTATTGAAATGCTTTCGACTTGCGTATTACCTTGCTCACAGCAATAGGCCTTGCTCAGTGCACTTGTGGCTCTGTCTGCGTATGTGGCGGTGGCTGATAGGCAAATAGGATTCTCACCAAATTTCTCAATAGGAATAGTTGCTGTAAAAGCCCCTTCTGCATCACTTTCTACTGCAGTTAAGTATTCCAATGCGCTTTGCTCCGCCTGACTGCTACGAAATATCTCAACTACGGAATTGGCTCCGGAAACTCCGGTAACAATAAGTTTATCCTCCACAACTTCTGCTGACGATATAACCGGAATTTGCTTCTTTTGCACATCTATGATGGCTGTATCCGGCATATCTATAAATAAATTTCTGCTCAACGTAACATAGGATTTTATACTATCCGTTTTGAAACCAAAATCCTCTATCCCATAAAAAACATTATCTTCGTAATATTTGTATTCTTGGCGACCCGGCGCCATATACTCTTTTACTTGATCATCTATATAAGTAGAATATATAGCTCTTGCTCCTCCTATTTTTACTCCATCTACATTGGTTCCGAAATAGTTGTTGCGTACATATAGGGTATCATTCCCTTCATCTCTAATCATGTGAAAACTACCATCTGTGGCAAAAATATTGTCATGAATATCCACATAATCTATTTGCGCCCACACTCCGCCACCATTAGGCCTTGGTTCGCCCTCTTTGGTTATACCACAATAGTTATGATGAAACAAAACACGACTGGGTGCAGGTATAAAATCTTCGGAATAACCGCGTTTCATAAAACAGATCCATCGTTTATTATCATAAAACTCACAATTTTCAACCTCTATGTGCCAATCTTCTGATGTATTAAAAGAATATATGGCATGAAGTTGAGTTCTCAAAAACAAACATGCATCTACATGAACGTTGCAATGGGGTCTCATCACATACACACCATAGGCAGAACCATCAAATGTACAATTCAACACCTCGGCATATCTTGCTGAAATGGTGGTCCTATTTCCTCCATAGAACTCACAACCTTCCACAAGAATATTTTCTCTAGCTGCAGAACTTGTAACAGTAGAATGGCAATTTCTAAAAACAGAATTCGTAATAACTGCTCTATTCCCATAATAAACACCGGCATTTACACTTTCTATCTCACATTTATCCACAGAAACAAACCAAGCAGTATCTATTGCATTTACGAATGTCGTCGATTTAGCATTCCCCGATACTGATACATCGTTCATGCTAAAATTGGCTGACCCTCCCTCTTTTATCTGGTCCAACAT
>SUWZ01000014.1 GCA_015061185.1 Bacteroidales bacterium | reverse complement strand
TAAACATAAGTCTTTTTGAACGCAAAATAAACAATCAAAATACATATTGAAAAGACGGCTAAAATCGGATGATTACAGATATTTTTAAAAGAATTACTTTAATTGCAAATTTCTGGAGTTATCTACAAATTATAAAATAAGAAATTAAGAAAATTTGAATTTGATGTTATAGTAAGAATAATTTAATTCTTTATCTTAATTTTGCGTTTGTTATTGGTCTATACCAATTGACATGAATTTAATCATATTATCAGTTAGAATAGTTATTATTGGTGCGAAAATCTTAAAAATATAAAACTCGGAGAAACTGTTGAATCCATAGGTAAAGAGGCCTTTGCTTATTGTACAAACCTTGAAGAAATTGTTATTCCTGATTTTGTTGTAACATTAGGGAAACGCGCTTTTAAAAATTGTACAAGTCTTAAAAGAATTGTTATATCAAAGTCTTTGCAAAGTATAGATAAATTTCCTTTTTAGAATTGTATAAATCTATCAGAAATAATTGTATCTCCTGATAATAATTATTTTTCATCGGAAGATGGAGTGTTGTTTAATAAATCTCAGGATATACTTATAACCTTTCCTGCAAAATTGAAAACTTATACTATTCCGGAAACTGTAAGAAGCTTTGAAAGATGTGCATTTATAAATTGTATTAATCTTCAAACTTTAATAATTGGAAATTCAGTAACCGCAATTCCAGATTTTGCTTTTATGGGTTGTTCTAATCTAAAGAAGGTAATCATCTCAAATTCAGTAAAAACTATTGCAAAGACTGCTTTTGGGGATTGCGATAAACTCGAACAGATTATCTTTGGAGAGGCTCTAACTTCTATAGGTAATAATGCATTTTCATCATGCAAAAAACTTAAAAATATAGATATTCCAGACTCGGTAATAAATATTGGTGAAAGTGCTTTTGAATATTGTGAAAATTTAAAAAGTGTAGTTATCGGCAACTCTGTTATAAAGATCGGCAAACATGCTTTTGCATCTTGCGAAAATCTTGAGAAGGTAATTATTGGTAATTCTGTTACAAATATAGGGAAATGTGCTTTTGAATATTATTACTGTCCGCTAAAACTTTTTGAAAGTTTTCTCAAACTATATTTTGTCGGACAGCCGATATGTTAGGTGAATAAAAACTCCGATATAGAGCAAAAACAGTATAATATGGCTTCAAATGACAAATATGACCATGTGTAAGGAGATTAATGTAGTTTGTAATGTAGATTTTTTTATCGGACAGCCGTTATTTTTAATTCAAGAGGGGGCTTATCCATGCTCACGATAACGTAAAATATTATTTATGAGAGTGTTACTAAACTGATTTATTGTTTAGAGGACAGTAATATTTGAATATTGTAAAAATCTAAAAAATGTAGTTTTGGGTAGCTCTGTTACAAATATCAGTCAACACGCTTTTGCATCTTGCGAGAATCTCGAAAAGGTGGTTATTGGTAATTCAGTTGCTAATATTGGGAAATGTGCTTTTTATGGATGTGATAATCTTAAAAGAGTTGTTATTCCCAAAGGAAGTAAAGAAAAGTTCAAAAATATGCTTTGTTCAAGATTTGCAGCGAAATTATTCGAAGAGTAGAAAATCTTTGATATTTCCCAATTTCTAATCCATATACTAAAAATTTATTGTGGAAAATTTTGTTAAATAAAATAAAATTTTTACCTTTAAACTATAATTAAAATAGAGAATTCAATAAAATCGAACATAGAACTTCTGATGAATACAAATCGATTTGGGATAGTATTTTTGGGGCGTACTTTTTAGTGCGCCCTTTTACTTTTTATTTTTTATAACTTTTGTTAATTACCTAATTTTCTTCATATATTTGTAATATGAAACGATTGATTATAATAATAACTGCACTATTTTTAAACTCTTCTCTTTGGGCATTGCAAGGGGATGGCTCTATTGGAAATCCTTTTCAACTTTATGATTTGTCGGATTTCTTGACTTTTCGAGATACTGTTAATGCAGGATACTATACTGCATGTGCGGAGTTGAATTCAGACATTGATTTGAAAGAGATATGCTATGAAGATAGTGTTACAGGCGAACAATATCATTGGTTTGCGATTGCCGGTCTTGGAGATGGAACCTCCTATCAAGGACGATTTGATGGGAAAGGTCATGTAATATATAATCTTTATGTTAATTCTCATATAGAATGTTATAGAGGCGTTTTTGGATGTATAAAGGACGCGGTTATTCTCAATTTAGGAGTAGAAAATGCTTTTGTGATTGCAGGTTATAACATCGGAGGAATAACAGGAATTGCAACCAATTCAGTGATATCCAATTGTTTCGTTACCGGACATATAGAGGGGTATTTTCTGGGAGGAATAGCCGGGATAGCAGATAACTGCGCTATTTCTAATTGTTACTGTGATTGTTATGTGGATGGGAATTACCCGGGATATGTGCTTGGATACAATATCAACACGACCCTCTCTAACTGCTTCTTCAACCAAGATGTTGAGTGCAATGGTGTGGTGCATGATGCTGTGGGTCTGAATGAAGAGAGTATGTATAGCGGAAATTTGGCAGAAAAACTCAATGACTACGTTCTTTTGAATGGTGGTGACACATTGCAAAGTTGGTGTCATTCAATTGAAGAGAGATGTTTACCTTGCTATTATTGTCTTTCTGGAACAAAGGAGACTGCAAGTGAGTTAGAGAACTTATATATACAAGATAATTCTCTATATTTTTCATTAAATAAAGAGAGGAAGATTCAAATTTATGACCTATCCGGTCGATTATATATTTCACAAAAATTCCCCTCTGGAGAACATTGCATCACAACATTACCAAAGGGGAATTATATTTTGTTGGGCAGAAGATTTATGATTGGCTATTAATCTTCCCACTCCATTTCTATATCATCTTCATCATATTCCATGATTTCATCCTCTTCATTGTCATACCCTTTTACCTCCATTGGACGATGAGTAATAGTCATGTGACGGTCAACATCTTTGCTTAATTCATTCCATATCAAATCTTTCAGTTCAACCAAACCATAACCTGAAACTGAAGAAAAGAAAGTTGTTGGAACATCAGTAGGCAATGTTTTTTTGATTTCATCCATCAACTCTTCGTCCAACATATCCGCTTTAGAAATTGCCAAAATCCGTTGTTTCAATAACAATTCTTCGTTGTAATTTTCTAACTCTTTTAATAAGATTTCATACTCTTTCATGATGTCATCAGAGTCTGCCGGAATTAAGAAAAGAAGTATTGCATTTCGTTCAATGTGTCTTAAAAATCTAATACCTATCCCTTTTCCTTCCGAAGCCCCCTCAATGATTCCGGGAATATCTGCCATAGCAAAAGATTTTTGATCGCGGTAGGCCACGATACCCAAATTGGGTTCTAATGTAGTGAAGGGATAATTGGCAATTTTAGGTTTAGCAGCAGAAACAACCGATAAAAGAGTTGATTTTCCGGCATTAGGGAAACCCACCAACCCCACATCTGCCAACACTTTAAGTTCCAAAATTATTGTTTTTTCGATTGCAGGTTCACCCGGTTGAGCAAACCTTGGTGTTTGATTAGTCGCAGATTTAAAGTGCCAATTACCCAAGCCACCACGACCACCTTTTAGCAAGATTATCTCTTGCCCATCTTCAGTAATATCGCAAATATATTCGCCTGTTTCAGCATCGTATGCAACGGTACCACAAGGCACCTCTATAATTTTATCCTCGCCATCAGCACCAAAACTACGACTATGACTTCCGCTACCTCCGGAACCGGCAATGATATGTTTCTCGTACTTCAAGTGAATCAGAGTCCAATAATTTTTATTACCCCTCAAGATGATGTGTCCTCCCCGACCTCCATCGCCACCATCCGGTCCGCCCTTTGGATTATATTTTTCACGGTGCAAATGAGTAGAGCCAGCTCCACCTTTACCAGAACGACAATATATCTTAACGTAATCAACAAAATTAGTTTCTGCCATAATCAAAAAAATAATAGACCATAAATTAGAGAAGAAAAATTAGAACCAATTTCTCCGTTTAAAATAGAACAATGTCAATCCCGAAACCAAAAGCATTAAGCCGATAGCAAACAAGTAGCCATGTTCCCAATTAAGTTCCGGCATATATTTAAAGTTCATACCATACAAACTAGCAATCAACGTTGGCGGAGTAAAGATAACCGAAACCAATGTAAAGATTTTGATAATCTTGTTCTGTTCAATATTAACCAAACCTAAGAAAGTATCTTGTAAATAGTCTAGACGATCGAATCCGAATTTAGTATGCTCAATCAATGTATTGATATCTTTAATCACCATAGACAATCTTGGTTTAAGTTCAGTTGGAATCAAATCACTTCTCAAGATACTGGATACCACTCTATGTTTGTCTATGATATTTTCTCTTAAGTGCATGACACGCTCCTGCATATTTTTGATCTCCAACAATACATCTTCATCCACTTTTTCTGCCACAGTCATTTGTTTACTCAATTGTGTAATAGCACTTGTAACATCCTCAATCATATCCGCATCATACTCCACACGAGTTTCTAACAAAGCCACAAAAATATGGTATCCGGTAGGATAATTTCGAGGATTAGCAAACAATTTTTTCACTGTTTCGTTGAAAGACTTCAAATTACCATTATCGCGAACAGAAACCAAAATTTTATTTTTTAAGATAAAAGAAACTGGTTCTTTTTCGTAAGAATCCAACAAGAAATGAGCATTGGCCACCAAAGTATCTTCAGTCTCAATAAAACGTGAAGACATCTCAATTTCTTCAATTTCCTCCTCTTCTTGTATATAGATTTTGAGGAACTGCTCCAACTCTGCTTCCGTCTCCGGTGTTACCTGATTTAAGTCGATCCAAACAAAATTATTTAACGATACCTCTTTTAGAATTGAGATATCTTTAGCAATTTTCAAGCGATTATTCTCAAAGTAGAACAATCTTATCTGTTGTTGTTGATTCTTTTGCATCAGTAAGCATTTTAATAATTTGAACTTGTATTAGTTAGAACAATCAGAATCTTTATTTAAATCGATTTTTCAACTAAATTAGTTAAATCGATAAAATCCTTTACACTTAATTGTTCTGGTCGTTTAGTAAAGACCTTCTCCTCAAACACGGGATTGTCTTTTCCTAAAATTCCTTGTAAAGAGTTTCTCAACATTTTTCGTCGCTGATTAAATCCTGTTTTAACCACCTTTACAAAAAGTGACTCATCGCACCCCAACTCTTTTACACCATTCCGTTTCATACGAATAACGGCAGATTTTACTTTGGGCGGAGGGTCAAACACATGTTCATGTACCGTAAAGAGGTACTCTATATCATAAAATGCTTGTAATAAAACACTTAGAATTCCATACGATTTTTGATTCGGTTTAGAAGCAATCCTTTCTGCCACCTCTTTCTGAATCATACCGGAACAGATAGGGATACGATCTCTGTACTCTAAAACTTTAAAGAAAATCTGACTAGAAATATTGTAAGGATAATTGCCGATAACGCAAAAATCCTCACCATCAAAAAGGTTTTCCAATGAAATTTTCAAAAAATCATCAGAAATAATTCGTCCTTTTAAAGCCTCAAAATTTTGATTTAAATAGTCAACGGACTCGCGATCAATTTCAACAACGTTAAGGTCAATCAACGGATTTTTTATTAAGAATTGAGTCAAAACACCCATACCCGGACCGATTTCAAGAACTTTAATCGGTTCAGTTGGCTCCAAACTATCAGCGATGCGTTGGGCAATATTTTGATCCTTCAAAAAATGTTGCCCTAGAAACTTCTTGGGCGTAACTGTCATAATCCATTTTCTTCCTTAAAACTTAGAAGTTGTTTAAATTTTATTTCAAGCATATTTGAGAGAGATTTTTAAGATTATTTTTATTATATATTTTCCGTAAATAGAGGACTATTATCAAAAAAGAATAATAAAAATAGATTAAATAGTATCTCAAAGATGCCGAAAATAAGAGTGTGAAACTCAAAATAAATCTAAAATAAAATTTAAACGGCTTCTTAACTTAATCACAAATTCTTAATGCGGTGCAAATTTACCAAAATTTACAATATTTTACAACTCCCTAAATGATAAAATAACACCTTCTTGCAGATTCCAATAATTATTAGCAAATTTGCAATCGAAAATCAGTGACTAAATCTAAAATTCACCAATCTGATTATCAATAATTTAAAATCAAATAGAGATAGATTTATGGATTTAAATAAAGTAAAAAAAATTATTCAAATTATATTCTCTTTAGCCTTAGGAATATTCATATTTTGGTATGTTTACAAAGATCAGAATTTAGGAGAGATGATAGCGGAATTGAAGCATACACATATTATTTGGCTAATCATTCCTATGCTTATTGCCCTTTTAAGTCATTTCCTACGAGCAGTCAGGTGGAAGATGTTGTTAGATTCTCTTGGAAAAGAAGTGAATGTATGGAGAGTTTTTGGAGCTGTTTTAGTGGCTTACTTTATGAATTATATCTTTCCTCGCGCCGGAGAGGTTGTAAGATGCGGTGTTGTAAAACAACAAGAGGATATTTCCTTTACAGAGGCGTTAGGAACTGTTATTGTAGAACGTAGTGTGGATTTAATAGTCAATCTTTCTGTTGTAATTTTGGCCATTTTACTGCAGTACAATATGATATTGCTCTTCTTTGAAAAACATAACATGACAGAAGGGTTAATAAACTTGATTAATAATCCTTTGTTGTGGATAGTTTTTGCCTTGCTATTTTGTTTGGCATTTGTTTTTAGAAAAAAAATTGTGGAGACATCTTTATTTAAGAAAGTTGCAGAGATGGCAAAAAATGTTTGGGTAGGGATAAAATCAATTTCAAAGATGGAGCATAAAGGATTGTTTATTTTCTACTCTATCATGATATTTGTATGTTATTACTTAATGTATTACCTCTGCTTTTTTGCCTTTGATTTTTTGGATGGGTATGGACCATTGTGTGCTTTAGCCGGATTTATTATGGGAAGTTTTGGAATTATAGCACCAGTTCAAGGCGGTTTAGGTGCATGGCACTTTATGGTCATAAATACGATGGTATTGTATGGCTTAGGAGAATATGAAGCAGGAACCTTCGCATTTCTTGTTCATGGTGGGCAAACTGTATTGCAATTGACAACTGGATTTATTGCATTGATAGCTTTAAATATTGTCGGAAAAAAGAGAAAAAGTGGCCTCTAAGCGAGCTAAATGAACTTCTAAGTCTCGTTGTAACTGAGGACTGAAAATGGAAGATTTCATTTCTAATCGTAATTGATCTGCCGGCCAAAATTTATATTCTTCAGAATTTAAATTTTCTATCTCAGAATTATTTAGAATCAATGTATGCAAGAGAGTTAGTCTCTCTTCTCTTGGCATTGTAAAGTTATATTTTTCATCAAACTTTACACTATGAAAATTCTCACTCCCAACAATTCGTTTTAGACAAGATTCGTAATTTTCGCCATATAATAAATAATCGTGGTAGTATAAATCCCAAATTCCATTTTCTTGTTTTAGCATTAACTTACCATCATAAATTGCCATTACGCGCAATTTGATATGTTTATTTTTCTCTTTTTTGTCTATTGATTTATTTCCGACTACCAAATTAAAGGATTCATACCCAATAACGTTCTCATCATTATTTATGATCGCTACATATTTTTCATCCGTAAAATAGACACGATAAAGATTCATTTGGAATGTTGCAAAGACAAACAAAACAAATAACACCATCATTTCAATTAGCTGGTAGATTCCTTTGTCATTCTCGCCAAAAACACCCAAATTCTTGCTTATCAAGTAGCATGAAATGTAGCATAGCAAAAATATTAAGACGTTTTTCTTCAATAGAAAAAGAGCATTAATATTCTCTCTATAGCCAAGTATGGAACTGTTTTTTCCACCTAATAGGAGCATTTTTAGAGGTTTCTTTAAGGGTAACAACAGTAAAAAATAGGCGGCAACCAATATTTCACTTCGTATAAAGCGATAGTCCTCGCTAATAAAATCATAAACGAAGTAAGAGAGAATAAAGAAAATAAAAGAAGAAATCATGTACCACGAGACAAACTTATCCCTCGCAAAAAAATAGAGATAAAAATTTATACAACAAGAAGTAATTATACCAGCCAAATAGGCTTCAAATTTACCTAATATAGTATCCGTTAACATCAATATTAATGTTGGCAATAATCCTAAGCAAGGATTACTTAAATTTATTTTTAGTTTACGTGATAACATGATTAACTTCAATTAAAAAATCAGTCTATTCCCATCATCCTACTCAAATATTTTCCAATGATATCAAATTCTATATTTACTATAGTTCCTACTTCAAATTCATGAAAATTGGTATGTAGATATGTGTAAGGAATAATTGCAACCGAGAATCGGTCAAGCTGAGAATCACATACCGTTAAACTTGTACCATTGACAGATACAGACCCCTTCTCAACCGTTACATATCCTTTCTTTTCCATTATAGGATTTCTATCATACTGGAATGTAAAATACCAACTTCCATTCATCTCTTTCTTTTCGATGCATTTAGCAACTTGATCTACATGACCTTGAACGATGTGTCCGTCTAAACGGCCATTCATTACCATGCTACGCTCTAAATTAACTAAGCCTCCAACTTTCAATAAACCTAAATTGGAACGCTCCAAAGTTTCTTTAATTGCGGTGACTGTATAAGTTCCGTTCTCTATAGCCACTACAGTCAAACAAACTCCATTATGAGCAATACTTTGGTCTATCTTCAATTCATCCACAAATGAACATTCCATTGTTATATGAAGGTTTTCTCCCTCTTTTACTAAAGATACTACTTTTGCTGTTTCTTCTACAATTCCTGAAAACATATTTTTAAATTTAATGAAAGATAGTTAGAAGTTGTTTAGATTTTACTTCGAGCATATTTGAGAGAGATTTTTAAGATTATTTTTATTATTTATCCTCTATTAATAATTAACTATTATCAATAAAAAAAATCTCAAAGATGCCAAAATAAGAAAGTATTTTCTCAAAAAATTTAAACAGCTTCTTAATCTTTCTGTTACTACTTTCGATCTCCATGAAATAAATTTAGGTTTGAAGGTGAGTGCATAAATTCCCTATTTATAATAAATAGAATAACTATAGAGATTATAGCCTCTTTCTTTACCTTTCAACACTTTTTACTCCTTTGATAGCCTTAATTTTTTTTATAATATTTTCCAATACTTTATTATCGCTAATTAAGATTGTCAGATGACCATGAAAAAATCCATCTGCAGAATCAACGGAAATAGATCGCAAGGCAACATTACTCTCTTTTTGAATCAAAGAGGTAATATTAGTGACAATTCCAATATCATCATTCCCGATAACCTTCAACGTGCAGCTATACTGCGAACCGGATTTTCCGGCCCATCTTGCTTTGATGAAACGATACCCAAAGCGAGACATCATTTGTGGTGCATTCGGACAATCTGTTTTATGAATTTTTATTCCACCGGAAACCGACACAAAACCAAATATATCATCCCCGTAAATCGGATTGCAACAACGTGCTAAATTGTATTGAATACCTTGCAAGTGGTTATCAATCACCAATACATCCTCTTTCAACGAGATATTCTCTAACTCTGTTTTATGTTCAAATCCTTCGGTGCTTTTCTGTTCCTCTTGTGTTAAATTATCCTTATCTCTAATTAGAATATAGATATCTTTTAGTCGAGAAACTTCAATCTTATCTTCTGCTAAACATTGATAAAATTCATGGATATTCTTAAATCCAAACTTTTTAGCAATTTTAAAGACAATAGCCTCATCATATTCTAATTTCCAATTTTTCAGGCGTCTTTTCAGCAACTCCTTACCTAAAGCCATATTGGAAGCTTCTTGCTCTCTTAAGAATTGTCGTATGCGAGTTTTTGCCTTTGTTGTTTGAACAAAATTTAACCACTCTTTCTTAGGTGTTTGATTAGCAGCCGTCAATACTTCCACCTGATCCCCATTGTTCAGTAAATAACGTAATGAAACATTTTTTCCGTTTACCTTTCCGCCGATACAACGACAACCTATATTTGAATGAATTAAGAAAGCAAAATCCAATAATGTTGCACCTTTAGGCATTTGTTGTAAATCTCCTTTAGGTGTAAATACAAATATCTCTTTATTGTACAGATTCAACTTAAAATCATCCATACGTTCCATATCGTTGTCTGAAGGATTTTCTAACAACTCACGAACATTAGCCAACCAAGAATCTAAACCGGCTTCCCCCTTAATTCCTTTGTATTTAAAATGAGCTGCAAAACCTTTTTCTGCCACTTCATCCATGCGTATAGTACGGATTTGAACCTCAACCCACTTCCCTTCAGGTCCCATAACAGTAATATGCAGAGATTCATATCCGTTAGACTTTGGAATAGACAACCAATCCCTAAGTCGTTTGGGATTAGGTTGATACATATCTGTGATTATTGAATAAACCTGCCAACATTCTGAATGTTCCAATTCTGATGGAGAATCCAAAATTATGCGAATCGCAAATAGATCATAAATGTTCTCAAAGGCTGTATTTTGCTTTCGCATTTTGTTCCAAATGGAATAAATGGATTTTGTTCTTCCCTTAATAGAAAATTTAAATCCGGCTTTTTCCAACTTCTCTTTCAGCGGCTCAATAAAAGACTGGATATAAAGGTCTCTACTACTTTTTGTCTCTTTTAACTTGTGCGCAATCTCTTTGTAAATCTTAAGATTTGTCTGTTTTAACGAAAGATCTTCGAGTTCAGATTTAATTCTATAAAGTCCTAAACGATGTGCCAAAGGAGCATATAAGAACGAAGATTCTTTTGCCAACTTCATTCTTGTATCTTCCTCATAGATAGATAATTGGCGCATTTCGTAGAGTTGATTACAGATTAAAATTATCACCACGCGAATATCTTCGACCAAGGTTAATAGTAATTTTCTAAAGTTCTCAGATTCGTATGATTGCTCTTTACTATTCAATTCACTAGCTTTCTGTAGTCCTTTAACAATGCTTGCTACTTGTATTCCAAATGAAGCTTCAATTTCATTATCTGGAAATGCATTTAAGGTAATCAATGTGTGCAGCATTAGCCCTAAAATTGAAACTTTTCCAAGATTAACCTCTTCTGAAAGAATAAACGCAACATCAATAGATTTTTCTAAGTTAATAAAATCTGCTTCAGACTCTCTTTCTAAGCAAGCAAATATTAACTCCTCTAAACGGCTCACCTCCTCTTTTGAAAACTCAAAATTGGGTAAAGCCATCAAACTTTTAAACTTAAATTTCAATCTTTCTTTCATATCCATGTCAATTAGAAAGAACTGAATATTTCATTACCTCAAAAGATAGAAGAGAGCCAATCAAAACCTAATTTAAGATTCACTCTCTTTACTATATTTGATACAATTTTGTTGGTAACTTATCTATAAATTACTATGATTACTCATGGTAAATTCATACATAAAAACGCAATTTACAGAGGTAACCAAAATAAGTTTCCCAATCCCATATATAAAAAAACAGCCGATCAAGTTGCTTTCGCGTTAATTTTATTTTTTCGGCTTAGCACCTTTGGCAATCATCAATACAGGAAAAGTATATTGCAACATCCACTCTTCAGAAAAATGTAATTTTTCTTTATACGCTCTAACGTTCATAGCAGCTTGGCGAACATCAGCAGCTTTAAAATCGTTTGTTGTGAGTAAATTATGAATAGTATCTTTTGTCATTCGCTTTATCCACGACCTGAAGAATGCCGGCAGACGTAAAGCCATCTGCATTTCACCGGCAACAGCCATAAACAAGTCTTGAGAAAAACCTTGAAAAAGATAGAAATAGTTCTGCATATCGTTCTGTTTTTTACAACAACGCTTTACCGATGAATCAATTTCATTGAAAAACAACTCCTCTATTCCATACTCTGCTAACATCAATTTTCTAATATATTTTTTTTCGGCCACGCCCAAACGTCCCTCAGTAGGAATTCTTAATTTCTGCTTAAATAATTTCAAATCCGGCAACAATCTAAAATCTACTATACCAAGAGAAGAAGCCATTGCAGCCTGAAGATAAACGCGAATTAGTGAATTGAAATCTTCGCTTTGATTGCGTATAGTCTCTTCCATTCGCTCCTTTTTCTTCATCAATTTTTCTGTTAGTCCCATCTTAATCTTTAATTTGTGCAACTTATGCACAGTGTTAATTATATTCTAAATAAATTTACATTACTAAATTTTTGTTTCCTAGACAACTTATAAAACATACGGTTTTATCTTTATTTGCCTCCAATTAATCTCTTCTACTTAAATAAATCATGATATAATAGACTAATGTAGCCAAAGAGCTAATAGCAGAAATAAAGTAAGTGGAAGCAGCCCATTTTAATGCTGATGCAGCTTTAGGGTAAGTTGCACTATTAACAATTCCGGCACTGCTTAACCAAGACATTGCTCTTGTACTCGCATTTACCTCCACCGGAAGGGTAACGATACTGAACAACGTTGTGGTGGCAAATAGGCAGATACCAAACAATAACAGTTGAGGAAAAATTTCAACCAATAGAATTCCGCCTAACAATACCCATTGCACCCATTTGCTTGCAAAACTTACGGCAGGTACCAACATTGATCGTAATTTCAAGAATGAGTATTCACTTGCATGTTGAAGTGCATGACCACATTCATGTGCAGCAACAGCAGCCGCAGCAACGCTGCAACTATTATATACAGCATCACTCAAATTCAAAGTTTTATCAGTTGGATTGTAATGGTCTGTTAATTTTCCGGGCACATTACCCACTTTAACATCTGTGATACCATTATCTCTAAGCATTTTTTCTGCAACATCTTTTCCTGTCATTCCATTCATTAATTGAATATTTGAATATTCATCAAAACGCTTATTCAGCATGTATTGAATAAAATAACTAATTATTGCAACCCCAATAAAAATAATCCAAATTAAATTCATATTTACAGTTTTAAATTTAACATATTGATTCATTTGAATGTTCGACCTCATTACGATGTCCGACATTTAATTATTCAATAGCAAATTCTTTGCCAATACAAAGATATGACATTTTGTCTTATCTTTATCACTTTATAAAGTTAACTTCTGTAAATTTACCATTGGTAATTTTAAAAAAAAGCATAACATGACTCTGAGTTAACTATAACAATCATTTCATTATGCCATTTCGTCTTAATAGAGCATCGATAGAAGGTTCATTTCCTCGAAATCTTTTATACAAGATCATCGGATGCTCACTACCACCCTTCTCTAATATTTCCGTTTTAAAACGGCTGGCGGTTTCATTATCAAATATTCCATTTTTTTGGAATACAGAAAACGCATCAGCATCTAATACCTCAGCCCATTTGTAACTATAGTAACCTGCAGAGTATCCTCCAGAGAATATGTGATTAAATTGGCAACTCATCGAAGTTCCCTCGACGGAAGGTAATATTAATGCTTTTTTCCACGCTGATTGTTCAAATTCAAAAACATCACCCTCAAAAGGCTCTGTCAGTGTATGCCAAGCCATATCTAAGTAACCAAAACTCAATTGGCGCAAAGTGGAGTATCCGGTATTGAAGTTGGCACTTGCCTTTATTTTTTCGATTAACTCAGCAGGAATAGGTTCTCCCGTTTGATAATGAACAGCAAAACCATCCAAAAACTCTTTCTCGTATGCCCAATTTTCCAATAATTGAGAAGGCAATTCCACAAAATCTCTATAAACATTGGTTCCAGACAAACTTTCATAGTTTGTTTGAGATACCATGCCATGAATAGAGTGTCCGAATTCATGCAAGAAAGTGGTAAATTCATCAAAAGTCAATAACGATGGAAGTGAATCTGTAGGACGAGTGAAATTCATCACAATCGAAACATGCGGACGAACATTTTCTCCGTCTTCATTGATACATTGACCTTGATACTCTGTCATCCATGCGCCACCACGTTTCCCTTCTCTTGGATGAAAATCAGTATATAAAACAGCAGTGTATTTTCCAGTTGAATCAAACACTTCATAAGCCTCCACTTCCGGATGATAAACAGGAATAGATTCGTTCTTCTTGAACGACAATCCATATAACTTAGTAGCCAAACCAAACACCCCTTTCTTTACATTTTCCAACTCAAAATAGGGCTTTAACAACTCATCATTTATGCCATACTTAGCATCTTTCAGTTTATCAGCATAAAAAGACCAATCCCAAGGCATTATATCAAAATTTGCTCCTTGCGAATTAGCTATTTTTTGAACCTCTAAAACCTCATTCGTAGCACAATTTTTATATGCATTTAATAATTTATCCAAGAGGTCATATACATGCTCTTTATCCTCAGCCATACGTCTTGACAAGACATAAGAAGCATATTCTTTATGACCTAAAAGATTAGCAAGTGTTAGTCGGGTGTTAACCAACTCTTTAATCACAGGTTTGTTATCCAATTCCCCATTAACAGCTTTCGTATTATAAGCCATGTAGAGTTCTTTTCTTAAGTCACGATCTTTTATATACTTCATAAAAGGCACATAACTTGGGTAGGTTAAGTCGAATAACCAGCCACTTTCCCCTTTTGCTTTAGCTTTTTCCGCAGCAACATCTTTTAATGTTTGAGGCAAGCCGTCTAAACGACTTTCTTCCGAAACAACAAGTTTGTATTGATTTGTTGCATTCAAAACGTTTTGTGCGAACTGCAATTCTAACAACGAAATCTTCTTACATAGCTCTCTGTAAATCTCTTTATTTTCGGCAGAAAGATTAGCCCCATTATTGACAAACATATCATATTGTTTTTGCAATAATTGTCGTTGTTCGTTTGTCAAATTCAAAGAATCTTTTTGAGCATAAACTTCAGCTATACGTTTAAATAAGTTTTCGTTTAAAGTAATATTATTTGAATGTTCCGTTTCTAAAGGCGAAATTTCGTTTGCAATGCTATCCATTTCTGCAGAAGTTTCTGCGCTTAAAAGGTTATAAAAAGCATATTGAACACGAGAAAGATATTTTCCGGAACGCTCTAATGCTACGATTGTATTTTCAAAATTGGCAGGATTAGGATTATTAATAATAGCCTCAATCTCTGCATCATGTCTTTTGATAGCTTCTTTGACAGATGGTAAGTAATCCTCCAAACGAATCTTATCAAATGGTATTGTCTTGTGAGGAGTTTGATACTCTTTAAAAAAAATTGTTTCTTCCATTTCTTGTTTTGTATCTGTGCAAGCAAGCATGATAGATGACAAAATGACACCATTTATAGCTTTCTTGCAAAATTTATTAAATTTATTCATTGCCTAAAAATTACAAATCTTTTACTAATTTGTTGTTACCCACTTGCATAAGAGTTTGTCTAATACTAAGTGTATAATCCCATACATTACTAAACTCATCTAAGGTTTCTAATCGGAAAGTCTCTTTTCCATCTTTGTCCACCATATCAAAAAATTTAGCGACTGTTATTTTATGAATGTCGAGTGCCGGCTGGTAAGCATCCTCAAGATCTTTTGTCCTTACTTCCACTAAAATACCTGCTCTACATAATCGGTTAACCATGACTGTAGCTAATCTTAATGGAATTCTATAATCCATAGACATTTCATCTAATGTAAGAGGACGTTCTTCATTTTCAAAACGTTTTGTGACGATTTTAGTAATAGATAGCAATACAAAATCATAATATCTATGACTCATATTTTTGATATCTTTTTCAAATTCGAAGTTTCTAACACTTTGCGATGAAAAAGAGATTTCTGCACCAATAAGGATAATCATCCACGTAAATTGTAGAAACATCAGCAAAAACGGGATTGTGGCCAAACTACCATACACCGCATTGTAAGAAGTCATCCAAGTCTGAACATACATAAATATATTCTTAAATGCAATAAATGCGCCTCCTGCCAAAGCTCCGGCAATTGCAGCTTTCCCAAATTTAACTTTAGTATTAGGCATAACCACATAAACCAATGTGAAAGTCAACCAAGTAATTACCCATGGCATAAATTTCAATATAATTTGCAAGGTTGGACTTATGATAAATGAATTATCAAAATAGGTGATAGCATATTTAAAATAAAAAGAGATACCGCTCGTAACAAATATCAACATTGGGACTAAAATCATTAGAGAAATGTAATCGGTAAACCTTCTTATAAAAGATCTATTTTTTTTAATTCCCCAAATTTCATTAAATGCAGATTCAACTTGAGAAAAGACCTTTAAAATAGACCATAAGAGTACTCCAAGTCCTATACCAACAAATGCGCCACCTTTGGCATTTTGCAAATATTTATCAACAAAGCCTAAAATGACTGTTAAGGTTTCTCCTTGTGAATTAAATTTAGAAATCAACATTTCAGTTATATATTGATCAAATCCAAATCCTCTTGCAATACCTATAACAAAAGCCATGATCGGAATTAGTGCAAAAACTGAATAGTAGGTCAACGCAGATGCTCTTACTGCCATTTTTCGTTTTACAAAATGTTCTATTGAAAGTATAAGAGTTTTAAGAAACAGCATCAAGTAACCGCGCTTTCCTTGTTCATCGTGAATTGTAGTTCTCCAAATATCAATTGTAATAAATTTTATTTGGTCTAAAATAAAACGTATGATTTTTTTCATAAATTTCAAAATTTTAGAAGTGGTTTAAAGTTTATTTCAGATTCTTTATGGAATACAATAAACCTTAAACAACTTCTGAGCAACCACAAAAAAAAGTAGTAGGCGTATAAGCCGAGTTCTGTATCTGCCCCAAAGCAGATGTTTGTCATTTATCTAGAACACGCGTCACCACGTGTTTCGAGCAATCTACCCCCCGACATCGGACGGGCCACCCTACTGCGTCGGTATATTTGATTTTGCAACCTGTGACTTGTACAACTCTTGATGTCACCACCAAGATGGTGGGCTCTTACCCCGCCTTCTCACCCTTACCCGTAAAACGGGCGGTTATTTTCTTCTACAATCGTTTGCTCTCACGAACAACTTCCCGTTAGGAAGCACAGCGCCCTGTGTTGCCCGGACTTTCCTCTGACTTTCGCCAGCGACAAACCCGCCTACTACTTTGCAAAGTTAATAGTATAGTTTTAATTTTTTGCAAATTTTTTTAAAATAATTTTGAGGTAAGTTCTATAAATTCACCATTATATTGAAAAAGTAAATTAAGTTGGTAAATTTTTTGGAGCTTTTTGATTTATTTCTACAACTTACTGTTTGTCAGTCGGTCACAGTGCTCGCACTGCACCCTTCTTTCGCTCAGCAATTTACTCGAAATAAATTCAAAAATTCCTCAAAATGAATTTATAGAACTCACCTTAAAATCTCTCTCAAATAGGCTCGAAATAATATTTAAACAACTTCTTAATAGAAATTACTTTGAAATCTCTTTCTGTAAAAAATCATTCAATTTATTTAACAATTGAGTGGAGTCTATGTTTACAGCCCATGCTTTAAATTGAGAAAAACTGATAATAGTTTTTATGTCCAAATTTGGATATTGTTCAATTTTGTCTTTTGCTGTTTCATAATCACATGCAATATAATCTATTGCTCCGCTGGATAATTGTTCCAAAAGAATATCACATTGTGCATATGGTGTTTCTATAATTTCAAAATTTGCTCCTATTTCATGCTGAATATTCTCTAATCGCAAAATGGATGGTGATGCAGATGTAACATATATGCTTTTTCCTTCCATCTTAATCAAATCATCTATGTAAATACATGTGGTGTCATCACATACTCGTTGAATAAGCACCTGTTTATCAACACTTAAATTATTTGTAAATGCGACTTTTTCTCTTAAATCTGATGTTATAACAATTTTTTTTGCTAGTAAATCATATTCACCTGTTTTAATTCCCTCTATGCACCTTGATAAATTGGGATTTACTATATAAACTGTAGGTAAATTTAATGAATCACAAAATTTATTTGCCCACATATATTGTTCTCCAACAGTATCTTCTACCACTACAATAAATTGTTTTTGTGTTCCAAACTTCTCTTGGATTTTCACACAAGATGTAAGGCCACAGAATGCAAGATAAATAGTTATTACCAATTTTATAGTTCTACTCATAAGCATACGTTTTTACAAAGATAATATTTTTTGGTAATCATGTATTATTATAGTGTGTTTTATCTCTATTATCTACTTAAAATAGGATATTAATAAAATACTTTTTGCCACAAATTGTTTTTTAGAAGTTGTTTAAATTTTATTTCGAGCCTATTTGAGAGAGATTTTTAAATCTATTTTTAGTCTTCTTTTGCAGAAAATAGTGGACTATTATCAAAAAAGGAGAATAAAAATAGGTTTAAGGTGAGTTCTATAAATTCACCGTTTAAAATTTAAAAAGTGTAAATCGAAGATTGATAAACTTTTCGGTACTTTTTGATTTATTTTGGCAAATTGCTGCTTGTCAGTCGGTCACAGTGCTTGCACTGCTTCCTTCTTTCGCACAGCAATTTACTCGAAATAAATTCAAAAATTCCTCGAAATGAATTTATAGAACCCACCTAAAAGAATCTCAAAGATGCCGAAAATAAGAGAGTGAAACTCTAAATTTTTTTTTAAATAAAATTTAAACAGCTTCTTAGATTTATCAAAGTTTTTTTATCTGCCCAACAAATATAGTGAAAATTTGGAGTTAGGCTTCTACTCAGTCCTCCGACTGAAAGATTTTGCTGTTCAAACCTATGAAAAACGCATCAGCATTCGGATTCAGATATAAGCCCCTAATTTCTGCTTTTAAGTTTCTACAAAGATAAAGAAATTTTGAAATATCTCTCCATTTATTGTATATAACAAACTTCAGAGAGTTGTATAAACACTATCTTGCCAAAGTTGCGCTAACTCCTAATTTTAAGTAAGACGGATCTAATGCATAACCCCTCAATATCAAATAATTATACTTATTGGACCAAATTTTGTTCAAATGATTAAACTCTACATAAAAGCGAACCCCTTTTAATTGAAAATTAACAAAAGCATTCATATACACATAGTTACCGTACTTTGTGTAATTTTTCGATTCACTATCCTGTATAAAAAATTGTGTGGTTGCAGGATAATAATTAGGAGCATAATAAGCAGAATTCCATCTAAAATCAACTCCTGCTTGTATATTCAACACCTTTAAGATATGACTGAATTGGAAATAAGCACTTGAATACCAACTTAACTTAGGAAGAGGCAATACACGATCATTGCTACATTGTTGGAATGTCAATTCATTATTCCAATGAATGCGCCAAACCCTTCCCAATTGCCTTACGCTCAGGGTTAAAAGTTGCAAATTATTTTCATATTGTTCTGGCATTGCTTTTTCATTCCAAAAAACATAATTTTTCAGATTATTTAATCCAGCCTTAAATGTCAGTCCTAACCCATCGTAGAATGCAAACGTTGGGAAAGATAAACTTCCATATAAATTGAAATCCTGTTTGTTTTCAAAATCGTTGTTCCACTCTATATGATTAGAGAAGTAGTACTCTTCAAAAAAATCAGGACAATAATGCTCATAATTAGCCTTAGCTTCAATTTCAACTCTTTGTTTACCCCAATTAGCTTTACTTGAGATATTTCCACCAAAGTTGAAAGATGCGGCATTCTTTTTTTCATTGATAAAATAGTACTCTCCAAAAATAGAATAGGTAAATGCCTCTCCGGTATTTTTAAATAACTTAGCCCCCACTCCTACTCTATTTCTAAAAGTGTTATTATAACGCAAGTTCATCAAATACCCTGCATTTTTTTGCACTTCTGAAACTTCTCCACTATTGAGAGATAACTCTTTGTCTAAGTAAGAATATTTTCTAATTTTTGCTGAGACGTAGGCTGCAAAACCAAACTTCATCAAAGTATTGTACTCTTCGTTTAATACTACTCCCAAAGTATGGTCCATTTGCCAATAACGAGAGGAATCCAAAGTAGAAGCTGTATTATACAATAAAGAATCGGAAAGATTATAGGCATGATAAAATGAGTCTATATTACTTTCCGGGTTAAATTTACTTTCATAAAACCTTTTCCTATCCAATTCTGACTTGAATGTATAAACAATAGAGGTTACCGGAATAAACTCGTAGGTAGATGAATCGTCATTTACCGGAATTTCTTTATCAAAACCAATATGAAATTTATAGTTCAAAAAAGCATTCCAGTTCCTAAGTTTGTTCCAATGACCATCCTCCCAAAATACCGGTATTAATCTAGCCTCTGTATTACCGGTATTTTTGGGGTCTGTTATATAATTATCATTGGTAAATCCCCCACTTTCATAATTTTCATATCCATTAAATGAAATAGCTGCAGCCACCTCATTATGTCGTCCTTTGTATGTTCCCCAAAATCCCGAATTATAATTTTTTGTAGATAAACTTTGATAGGCTCCATAAGCCTTTGTCCAATCACCATACATACCAATATTAAACTTTGGATTTACATTTACAGTAAATAATCCATTTAAGCGTCTATTATCCCTATTGGTTGTACCTCCACTATAGTAGTTGATGTAAGAAAAAGGTAACTTCGTATTGAAAAATAGAATTTCGTTAACCGGCTTATAATAAATTTGATAGGGTCTAAAGAATAAATAATCTGTTCTATTGATACGATCCATATAGATCGCTGATTGTGCCGGAGAACCTAAATTGCCTAAATATTGTAAAGCGATTGTCTCTCTTAGTGCCTTATTATTAACATAGAAATTATTCATGGAAGTATCTATCCCCCCCTCTATTTCTGTTCCTATGTCATCACTATAAGTCCAACAATAGATATTTTTAGGTTTCTCAATCTCTTTGACTTCCATCGTGTCAACAACACTTTCTTCTGCCATAGACGAAGCTATGAAACAGAACAACGAGATGAATATGTATATCCCTTTTTTCATCGCTGCGAAGATACAATAATTATACGAATTGGAGAAATAATCTTCATCAAAATCATTTTTCCATGTTCTTTATTAAATTCTAACTTTTCACTATCTTGTACTTATAGGGTGCAGCAACAAACGATGCTACAATTGCTCCTATCATCGCCCAAAATATATCGGTTTGCGTATCAAAGGGATCTCCTTGTGCTCCAATAAAATCTTCTGCTCCATCTCCTAAGCATAACAATGAGGCGTATTCGACCAACTCATATAATGCACTAACAGCCAAAGAAACAGAAATAGATAAAAAAATTAACATCGCTCCTCTTCGCAATATATTACGCTTAACCAACATCTCCTTGGTTGCTATGAAAGGGGTAAAACCTTGCATAAAATGCCCCAACTTATCATAATTATTTCGAGACCAATCTAATGTATCCCCAAGAAAATCATCCGGACCAAAAAAAGGTACTCTCGGATAGGTAAATATACCTCCTATAACTAAAATAAAGACATGAATAACAATTACAGTCGTGAGCAATGGTGAGAAAGTTACCCCAGTTGTGTATAGGTAAATAACAACCAAAAGTCCGACAATTGCAGGCAAAACTTCCATGAACCATGTCATTGGATCGTATGAAATCAACCCTGATAAAAGCGTTAGTAATAACAAAAATTTATACCCCAATGCCATATTACATATAATTCCCAATTTATTCATTTTTCTTTTTATAATACAGGATAGAACTATTTTCTTTCGTAAATACTTTTTGAGCAAAAGTTTGAATTTTTTCAGCTGTTAATGAACGATATTTTGCAACCTCTTCATTAATAAGATTTACATCTCCTAACAATTCATAAAAAGCTAAATTAGAAGCTAAATTCATTAAATCCATATTATTAAGCAAAAAAGTAGATTCAAACTTATTTTTTAATTTTTCCAATTCGCTCTCCTCTACCTGTTCTTGCTGCAATATTTCTATCTCTTTCCATAACGCTTTTTGTGCAGTATCAAAATCAACACCTTCTGCCAAATAGCCTGTAAGATAAAACAACCCCTCTTCTATATCCCCCGAAACGTATGCATTTACATTAACAAATAATTTGTCTCTCTTAACCAGTCGTTGATATAAACGAGCTGAATTTCCGTTGGCTAAAATATCTGAAATAATATCAGATATGTAAAAGTCGGAAGACAATCTATCAGGGGTGTGAAAAACTAGATATATCAAATTTGTTGGCACATCTCGTTCCACCTCAAGCAAACGTAACTCTGTTTGCTGGGGTTCTTTCGGCAATTGACGTTTATTAATTTTGCGAGCCGGAATATCCCCATACCATTTTTCGACCAGTTCTTTGCATTTTTGCAAGGTAATATTTCCGACAACTGATAAAATTGCATTATTAGGAGCATAATGAGAAAAAAAGAATTCTTTTACTTGTTCTAACGAGGCATCCTCAATATGAGAGAGTTCTTTTCCTATGGTTGGCCATTGATAAGGATGTTCTTTAAAGAGCATCGGTCGTAAAAGATGAGATATATCCCCGTAGGGTTGATTCAAGCAACGTTGTTTAAACTCCTCACAAACAACATGACGTTGAACATCTAAACTTTTAGGATTGAAATCCAAACTTAACATTCTGTCTGATTCCAACCAAAAAGCAATTTCAACATTATTAGCTGGAAGGACAACATAATAATTTGTATAATCAACACTCGTCCACGCATTATTTTCACCTCCTGAATTTTGTATAGGCTCATCAAAGGACGGAGCATTCACAGATCCTCCAAACATCAAATGTTCAAATAGATGCGCAAAGCCGGTATGCTGAGGATCCTCATCTTTAGAACCCACATCATACAACGTATTTACAACCACTAATGCAGATTGCGGATTCTCATGATGTATAACCCGCAATCCATTGGGTAATATAAACTTATTAATTTTCATCATTTTTTTCTAACATATAATTGTCCGGTTGAGAATTTTCTAACAATGATGCTCTCCCCCTCTTCAATATATCCTGTCTCAGAAATTGCATCATAATATTCCCCATCAACAACAACTTTTCCGGAAGGGCATAAAACAGTGCTTGTCACCCCCTCTTTCCCGATTAAACTTTCAGACTGAGTGTCAACCCCTACATATCCATCTTCAATATCTTGTGAGGTTGTCAATGCCAAATCTTTAAAGATTCCATCGCTACCAATTTTTGATGTTAAGTAGATGATTAATGCTATAGAACCAAGCATAGAAATTCCGATGGCAATAATAGAATTAATAATACGTTCAGATGAGATTAATTCAAAATCGAATAAATCATTGTCCACCATACTTAAGAATAGTCCACCAAAAAGACAGATAATACCGACTATACCAAATATTCCAAATCCCGGGACGACAAATATTTCGAGGAGCAAAAGTAATACTCCTACTACAATGACAGCACCTTCCCAAGCATCGGCGTACCCGTCAAAATAGAGCGGTGCAAAATATAAAAGTCCTGCCACTATTGAAGCACATAAAGCAAAACCAATTCCGGGAGTTTGCAACTCAAAATAAATTCCTCCTACTATAATCATTATCAAAACTGACTGTAAATAAGGATTTAACAACCACCCTTTTAACTTTGTCCAAAAATCTGATTCATAGTACTCAACTTCATAATCGGTTGCATTAAGAGAATGACGGATTATTTGATCTACATTTTTATAAATTCCTTCGCAGTAACCATTTTTCACAGCCTCCTCCGCTGTAAACGTCAAAATATGTGTAGAGTCATCAATTCCTTCTACTACCACAATCTCGTCAACCATAGCTTCTGCTATTAGTGGATCTCTTCTCCATACCTCTGTCTCCACTCCTGATGTTGTAACCGTCTTCTTACCTTGTGCTTCAGCCGTAGAACGCATTATAGCCCTCATATAGGATTGATATTTGTCCATTGCTTTTTCTCCGGACTCTCCTGAAACAACTGTTGCTGCACCTATATTAGCCCCTCTTACCATATATATGCTATCACATGCTATGGATATTAAAGCTCCTGCAGATGCTGCATTATTATTAATAAATACATACACAGGAATCTCTGTATTCAAAATTAAAGTTCTCATTGAATCTGCATACAATACCACCCCTCCGTATGTATTCAAATTAAGAATTACTGCATCAGATGCTTTCTTCTCAGCCTCCATAATGCCCATCTTTAAATCTAACCATGCTGTAGCATCAATATCTCGGTCAATTGTTATTTGATAATAGTTTTTTGCCTCTGCATACAAAGAGAATGAGAGCAGAAACATCATTAAAAATATAACAATCTTAAAAAATCTATTTTTCATCATAATTTTAAACTTTTATATCAAATACATAACAAAATATAGTTTGGAACAAATGTACAAAATTATCAAATGAAATAAAACGACTATTCGTTTTTTTTAGCATCTAATTCTCTTTTGTTTTTATCTTTTTCTCTACAGCGTGACATTTTTCTGCATTGTAATAGAAATTGACAACATTTCGATAAAATAAGAACTCTTGATACGCCTACCTTTTTTTTGCGGATTTGCAAATTCTTGAATGCAAAACTATTCCCTTCTTTCGTAAAGCAATTTACTTGAAATAAATTCAAAAATCCCTCGAAATGAATTTATAGAACCTACCTAAAAGAGTCTCAATGATGCCGAAAAAGAAAAAAAGAAAAACTCAAAAACAAATTAATAAAAAATTTAAACAGCTTCTTACATTCTCCATATAGCAACAATTTTTCTATCTGAAGTAGAATAACATCCAATTGGGTAACTTTAAAGAGAAATTACTATTATTAATACAGATAAAGATAATTCTATAAATTATTAATTATCAATCATATAAAAAACGTGATTTTCTTCATGAAAAAAAAATTAAAAAAAAAAATGAATCATGTAAAATAATAATTTAAAATATTACATATATTTGCACCGAAATCAGACTAACATTAATTTATAAAAAAAAGAAAAAAAATGACAATTTGTAAAAACAAAATGGCTGGTGTGATTGTTTTGTTACTGTCTTATCATTAATTTGATAACTTTATGGATAACAACACCTTTTCAGAGCGGTTAATGGGGTTACAGAGTAACCTATTAAATTTTGCCTATACGCTTACGTTGAACCGCGACGATGCGCAGGATTTATTGCAGGATACGACACTTAAAGCGCTTGACAATCAAGACAAGTACGTTGACAATGTGAATTTCAAAGGCTGGGTTTTCACTATCATGCGAAACATTTTTATCAACAATTATCGTAAAATCGTCCGCAGCCAGACGATGATTGACCAAAGTGAAGAACTTTATCACTTAAATCTTCCTCAAGATTCCGGAATTGAAACACCAGAGGGCTCTTTTACCGTAAGAGAGATTTTGACGTGTATAAATTCTTTTAGTGATGAGTACAGAATCCCATTTTCAATGCATGTTTCCGGATTTAAGTATCATGAAATTGCAGAAAAAATGGATCTTCCGATTGGGACGGTAAAAAGTCGTATCTTTTTTGCAAGACAGAGGTTGCAAAAAATCCTAAAAGATTACAATCGATAAATTTTCCGGAAAAGGAAGTTTCAGGTTGTAATTTTTTTTTGGTTGCCTATTGTCTTCTATGGTTTTGGTTAGAAAGTTAGATTGAATTCTTTTCATTTCAACTAACTTTCTAACGGAATGAGTCTCTCCGCTTGATTTTTGGTAGAACTCATTATAATGAGACATGTTCATGAACTCTTTCAGACCATGTTCAAGGGAATGTCACCCCTCTAATTTTAGTGGGTTGACAAGGTATCGCTCCCCCTCTAAGAAATAGCCTAATAAAAATTACCTTCAACAAATTTAAAATAACTTCTAAAGCAAATACAAAAAATATGCTATCTTTGTTACAAATGGTTTGATTCCATTTTTTCTATATAAAATAGTTTGTAATAAATTTATGATGGATTGTAATTGCTTTATTGGTATAATTCCGGCAAGATACGCCTCTACACGTTTCCCCGGAAAACCTCTTGCTAAAATCAATGGCAAGAGTATGATTCAACGTGTATATGAACAAGTATCTCTTGTTCTCGATGATGTGTACGTAGCAACAGATGATAATAGAATTTTTACAGAGGTGATTCAATTTGGTGGGAAAGCGGTGATAACATCAGAGTTACATAAAAGCGGGACTGACAGATGTTTTGAAGCGTACACCCTAACAAATAGCGATAAAAAGGTGATTATCAACATTCAAGGTGATGAACCATTTATTCACCCCTCTCAGTTAGAAGAGATTTGTCGTTGCTTTGAACAGGAGGAGACACAAATTGCAACTTTAGTAAAACCTTTTAAACCAGAGGATAGTATTGAGGACTTAATTAACCCCAACTCTCCTAAAGTAGTACTAAACAAAAGATGTGAGGCTATCTATTTCAGTCGTTCCGTCATTCCTTATTTGCGTGGTGAGGATAAAATGGATTGGTTGAAGAATCAAACCTATTATAAACATATCGGTTTGTATGCTTATCGTGCAGATGTATTAAAAGAGATAACTCAACTTCCTCAATCCGAATTAGAAAAGGCTGAATCACTTGAACAATTGAGGTGGATAGAAAATGGATATCGTATTAAAGTGGGAAAGACAGATATTGAAACCATCGGGATTGATACTCCTGAAGATCTTAAAAGAGCGGAACAATTTATGATGGAAAGGGGGATTATATGATTAATAGAGATTTAGCTCCAACTATTACTAAACTTACTACTGTCAATATTCCCAATAGTGAAATTCACACGTCCCATAATGGAATCAAATTTCATTTCTTGAAAGGGAATGGTGATTTTGTTCGTATTGATGTTCATTTTTATGCAGGAAAAGCTTTTCAGGAACAGTTTTTGGTCTCAGCCTTCACCAATGCGATGCTACGCGAAGGGACAAAGTACCACTCTTCATGTGAATTGGCTGAAAAATTGGATTTCTACGGAGCTTGGTTAAATGCCGGTGCAAGCACAGAAAAAGCTTCATTGACTCTCTATTCTTTGCAAAAGTTTCTGCCCAATACGTTGGAGATATTGGAAGAAATTATGAAATATCCAGTCTTCCCTGAAAATGAATTCCTTACTCTCAAAAAACAAAAGAAACAAAGCTATCTATTGAGTCAGGAAAAAGTAGAAATCATCTCAGAACAGGAATTTTTCAAAAGGGTGTACGGACCTAAAAGTAAATATTCTGCTACAGCTGTGTTAAATGATTACGAAAGCATTCAAAGAGAATGGATTGAGGAGTTTTACAACCATTTCTACACTGTAGCTCCTTCTGATGTATTTGTAATGGGAAATTTATCTCAAGAAGAGGTTAAGAAGATTGAAGCAATCTTCGAATCCTATCCTCCGCTAAAAAACGTTCCTAAAGATTCGTCTTTATACCATTTTTCTCCTCAATTGGAAGAGGAGATTGTAATAAAAAAGGAGAATAGTGTGCAGGCTGCTATTAATATCGGTTGTCAATTATTTTCAAGAAAGCACCCTGATTTTCATAAATTTACATTGTTAAACACAGTCTTGGGAGGGTATTTTGGAAGTCGATTAATGTCCAATATTCGGGAAGAAAAAGGTTATACATACGGAATACAATCTTCGGTCTATACAAATTTAGAAACCGGTCATATACAAATTAGCACTCAAACGGCTAATGAATATATTGATAGTGTTGTTGCCGAAATCTACAAAGAACTTAAACGCATTTGCAAAGAGTTAATTCCCAAAGATGAATTGGACATTGTCAAAAACTACATGATAGGAAGCATGGCCAGAACATTGGATGGAGATTTTTCAAGAGCAGGATTTTATATCTCCGTAAATAACTATAAAATGGAGATTGAAGAGTATGTAAATACCAAATTAGAGGTAATTAATAATACCACTTCTGAAGAGTTAAAAACTTTGGCTCAAAAGTATTTTGAAGGAAAAAAAATGCATCAAGTTATTGTTGGATAAAATATTGTTATGGATAAAATTAATTGTTCATTAGATGGCATTACCATTTGCATACCTGTGTATAATCACGATATGAGCAATCTGGTTAGAGAGTTGTCTTTACAAGCAACAACTTTATCCATTCCTTACCAAATTTTATTAATTGACGATGCCTCCCATTCTTTCAAACAAGATAACAGATTGCTTTCATCATTATTTCCAAATATTTCATACGAAGAGTTACCGGAAAATATTGGTCGGTCCAAAATTAGAAATTTATTGGCTCGTAAAGCAAAATATGACAGATTGTTAATGATGGATTGCGATTGCCAAATTCGTCATACTGATTTTCTAAAAAAATATATTGAAGCTTCTAATCATCTTGTCGTATGCGGTGGGACAAAATTTGATGAGAATCCCGTTGATTCTGACCATATTTTACGATGGAAATATGGAAAAAAGCGAGAAGAGTTTACTGCAGAAGAGTGTAATTCCAATAGTGACAAAACCTTTAGATCTTCTAATTTTCTCATTCTTAAATCCATTTTCGATGAAGTAAAATTTGACGAAACCTTAGTTGGATATGGTCATGAAGATACTTTATTTGGATTCTCCCTCAAGAAAAAAGGGATTAAAGTTAAATACATTGACAATGCCACTTTTCATGATGATTTAGCTTCAACCGACATATATTTAAAACAAGTTGATAATTCACTAAAGAATTTATTAAAGATTTATAAGAAAATTGCTCCGGAAGACAAGAAGGCATTCCTAAATATGAACCCATCATTGCGTGTCAGTCATACTCTGAAGATACTTCATCTTTCGCCATTTATATCCTTCCTATTCAAACTTTTCAGACCATTACTTGAAAAAAATCTACGTTCCAATAATCCCTTTATAAGAGTTTTAGACTTTTATAAATTAGGCATTCTTATGCAAAAATAGGTTATATACATTTCACCGAATAAGCATCTAAGTTCTTATTTTGTCAGAGTTACAACACAACAATAGATTACAAAATTCCATGGGATTTTTTTACCAACCATTTATTGAGCAATAATAAGCAAAAGCCCACTAAAATTGAGAAAACAGCCAGCCCTAAGAAAATAGTTCCTGCTCCTAAAAATGAAGTAAGTGACGCAATGTAGCCACCAATTATATTTGCAAAGAAACTACTCAAAAACCAAACTCCCATCATAATAGATGCAAATTTCACAGGAGACAATTTAGAAACCATTGACAAGCCTATTGGAGACAAACATAACTCTCCGATAGTATGAAATAAGTAAGCAAAAATTACAAAAGACATTCCCACTTTAACAGGTTCATTGCTACCCTCACCTATGGTTTGACTATTAGCAATACACAAGAATATAAATCCTACTCCTAATAATATCATGCCTAAAGCCATTTTTACAGGAATTGAGGGCTCTTTCCCTATGTGAGAAAGATAGGTCCATAACATAGATAACATTGGAGCCAACAAAATAATAAACAACGGATTTACAGATTGAAACCACTCTGTAGGCACCTCAAACGAGCCTATATGACGATCTACACAAGTATTTGTAAAAAGCGTCATTGAACTTCCTGCTTGCTCAAAACCGGCAAAAAAGCAAACGCAAAATATGGCAATAACTAAAATAACCAAGGTACGATCTTTCTCCTCCTTAGTAAGAGGTGATTCGTCTATCAGATCACTCTTTGACTTTGCTTTTGAAGGATACAAACCGACTTCTCCCAAATATCTATTACCCAACAATAAATAGACAATTAAGCCTATCAACATACCCATACCGGCAGTTAAAAACCCATAACTATAGCCATACTTCAAAGCCACATATCCTGTTAATAACGGAGCAAAAAAGGCTCCAACGTTTATTCCCATATAAAAGATGGTAAATGCTGAATCTCTACGCGTATCTGTAGGACCATATAAATCACCAACTATAACAGATATATTGGGTTTGAAAAATCCATTTCCAATGATTAATAAGCATAAACCAAGAATTAAATAGGTCAATGAAGCCTCGTATGAGAGACTCCATTGACCCAACATCATCAATATGGCTCCAATGACAATTGCTTTACGTTGACCAAGGTAATTATCAGCCAACCAACCGCCAATCATCGGAGTAAAATAGACAAATCCTGTAAAATATCCATAAATCAACGAGGCATCAGATTGAGAAATTCCCATTCCACCCTCCACAACAGACTTTGTTAGATACAACACCAATAACGAACGCATTCCATAGTAACTGAAACGTTCCCACATCTCTGTTGCAAACAACAAATAAAGACCTTTAGGATGTCTATTTTTCATATCTAACTTTATTTACGTTCGTTAGAAGCTTTACCGGGTTTACCAATTGCTTCACGCATAGCTGTATCAGCCTCCATATTCTTCATTCGGTAATAATCCATTATACCCAAATTTCCAGTTCTGAATGCCTCAGCCATTGCACGCGGAACTTCTGCTTCTGCTTCAATCACATGAGCACGAGCCTCTTGTGCTTTTGCTTTCATTTCTTGTTCTTGAGCAATAGCCATCGCACGTCTCTCTTCTGCTTTTGCTTGTGCAATATTTTTGTCAGCTTGCGCTTGGTCGATTTGCAATTGAGCTCCGATATTCTTACCTACATCAATATCTGCGATGTCAATAGATAAGATTTCAAAAGCAGTACCGGCATCCAATCCTTTTCTCAAAACCAATTTAGAAATTGAATCCGGATTCTCCAACACAGACTTATGAGACTCACTGGAACCGATAGAAGATACAATACCTTCTCCAACTCTCGCCAAGATGGTTTCTTCTCCGGCACCTCCGACCAATTGCAACAAGTTGGCACGTACTGTAACACGTGCTTTGGCAATCAATTGAATACCATCTTTTGCAACGGCTGTTACAGGAGGAGTATCTATCACCTTTGGATTTACAGACATCTGAACGGCTTCAAAAACATCTCGTCCCGCCAAATCTATTCCCGTTACCATCTTAAAATCTAAAGAGATATTTGCTTTAGATGCAGAAACTAAGGCATGAACCACTCTCTCGATATTACCACCCGCCAAATAATGGGCCTCTAAATCATCTCTTGTTATCGTCTTTAATCCGGCTTTATGCGCCTCAATCATACATTGTACAATCATGTGTGGAGGAACATTTCTAATTCTCATCAAAAACAACTGTATTAAAGAGATACTAACTCCGGAAACTTTCGCTGAAAGCCATAAAAGCAAAGGTACGTAGTGGAAAAACACTACCAAGGCAATAAATGCAACTACAATGCCCACAATTACTAATAAATTCATACTAATTTTATTTTTTAATTAAACATTCAAATATACTATTTTTTTATTAATCGGAATATACTACCATAATCTTTCGACAAAATTTTCGTGTTAAAATTCCATTTTCTCCTCGAAAAAAGGTATTATCCGATCAATTTATAGCCAATCACAGACCGAATCCAGAATGAAAAGGCAAAACCAATCAAAAACACAATAGTCATATATCTTTTTAACACCATATAATCTGGAACAGTTTTAGATTTTGCCAAAAAATAGAACATGCTTAAAGACGGTATTAAGGAGCCACAAACAAAGTACCTCCATGTGGCTCCTTCATCTTTTAGATACGAATCGGAGTATAGTAAGTAGGCTATAACACAATTTAATACTACTAACAGTATTCCAACAATGATTTTTGTATTTCTCTCTCCCAATACAACCGGAAAGGTATGACACTCCATCTCCCTATCTCCTCTTAATGAGATAAAATCATTTACAATATCAATGATAAACATCCATAAAAAGGTATAGATAGAAAAGCTTCCCAAATAACTATACACCTCATTTTTTATAAAAAACAACTCCGGAGTTGGATTGTATTTAACATCTAACATTTGATTGTTGAATAGGGCAATAAAAAAAGGAACCAAAGCCATTATTGCTCCACACATCAAATTCCCGACAACAACCATTCTTTTGTATGAGGATGAAAAAAACCACAACAAGCCAACCAAAAATACAAAGTAGGTTGCACAGGTGATTGACCTTACGCGATAACTCAAAATAAACCCTGCCACCAAACCGATAGCTGTAACAATTTTATATAGAAACATCACATCTTTTCTTAAAATGCTTTTTCCTACTACACGTGTTATCGGCTTATTGATTTCATCTATCTTCATATCAAAATAATCATTCACCAAGTATCCACCTGCTGCAATAAAAACAGTTGCAATAATCAAATACATCATATCCAACCAATTTAAGGCAGGGACCTGATTATAGCGAGATAGTATGGCTTTCAAAACACACTCATACATTAATATTTGCACAAGTACAATCACAACTAAGTTAGGCCATCTAATAATTTTTAAATAATCTCGTAACATTTTATCTTTTTTTAGTTGTTGTTTAAATTCTATTCCGAGGCTATTTGAGAGAGTTTTAGATTAATTTTTATTATTCTTTTGTCGTTAATAGCGGACTATTATTAAAAAAGAGCAATAAAAACAAGTTAAAGAGAATCTCAAAGATGCTGAGAATAAGAGAGGGGAACTCAAAATAAATTCAAAACGGCTTCTTATTCTACCACCCAAAAGCTTCTGTTTCGTTCATCCACTTCCCTTGAGCTTTCAAAACTTGTTCTATTACATCTCTTCCACAACCTTTACCTCCTTCGTAGGGTGAGATATAACACGATATTCGCTTGATTTCAGGTGCTGCATCCATCGGACAGCAGGGGAAACCGCAACGTTTCATCACTTGAAAATCCGGAATATCGTCTCCCATATACATAATATCTTCCGGATTGAGTTGACTCTTTTTTAAAAAATCTTCAAAGTCATCCATTTTATGGGAAGATGCCATATAGATATATTGCACCCCTAACCCTTCAAATCGTTTACGAACAGCCTCTGTTTTCCCTCCGGTGATAATGGCTATCGGATAGCCCATTTTTACAGCATATTGCATGGCATAACCATCCTTAATATTAACCATTCTCATTGGTTCCCCATTGGGATGTAATGGTATGCAAACGGATGATAAGACTCCATCTACATCAAATACAAAGGCCTTTATTTTTTCTAAATTCTCTTTAAACATTTTATTTCATATTTTGTATCGATTGCGTTAATTGCTTGTATAACTGCAACCAATCAGGATGCTCTTCAAGCATGGCTTCGTGCATTGATAATACATTTTTGTCTCGTCTGACTGCCGGACCTGTTTGGGCTAGTACGGGTGACATTGTATGAACTTTCTCAGCTACTTCTTCTATTAATGGTAATAATGCTTCAAAGGGAACTCCGGCTTCCACCATCATTTTCTCTCCCACCGCATAAAGATGATTTACAAAGTTAGAAACAAATACTGCTGCCAAGTGAATCTGTTTTCTCTTTTCTGAATCTAACAAATAACTTTTATCTGAAATATGCGTTGCTAATGTAACCAAATCTTCCCGAAAAGTTTGTGAAGAGGCCTCAATAAAAAAGGGTATCTTTTTGAAATCAACCTCTTTGTTTTTAGAAAAACTTTGCAAAGGATAGAATACACCATATTCATCAGTAAATCGAGACAACATCTCTGCAGAAACACTCCCTGCTGTATGTACGATTCTTTTTCCTCTTATTATATCAGCTTTTTCCAACACTTCTTCTATAACAGAATCTTTAAGTGCGCATATATATAGGTCAGCTTCAAAAAGCTCTGTAATCTCATTGGTATAAGGCACATCTCCCAATCTTGCTGATAACGTTGCCGCAGATTGCACTGTTCTACTATACAGTTGAACAATAGAACACCCTCCTTCATTCATCAATGCCTTTGACAGATGAGTGGACAAGTTTCCACAACCAATAAAAACAACTCTCGGGTTATACTCTTTCATCTATTTTGCGTCTCTTCATCATCTACTATTTGGGCATCTTCTATTGTTTCGTCAGATTTTTTCTTACCACCAATACTTTTGCTGGTTAATAACAATAAAACTCCAACTCCAATAATGATAATTGGCCAAATCAAATCGGCATAATTATCCATTAAATCAAGCAATTGAGGGAACCATATAACGATTCCTATCACAGCAGAAAGTAATGCTATATCGCGTTGCTTTCCCAAAAAGAAAATAACTGCCACATACAAAGGATAGATCTTAGGATCAAAAATCAGCATATCCGAACAAAATATATTCAGCTCGTGTACAAAGTATAAAAAACCACATAAAACACACGAAATACCTGCCAATCCTTTTTTTTCCATCTCGCTTAACATAGGCTAAAAATTTAATAGTTTGTTTTACTTTAATTGATTATCAAAGTGATTGTACTTTACTCTATCCCACTTTAGTTTCGATTCATCAAAAGAATTTTTCTCCTCCTCTTTATAACCTAACGCTACGATACATTCTACTCTGTATTGTTCAGGGATGGATAACAAACCTCTAATATAATTCTCTGTAGAATCATTCCCATCAGGGGTTTTACGGTTTCTAACTTGTACCCAACATGAACCTAAACCGGCATCTTCTGCGGCTAATTGCATATAGGATGCAGTGATAGAGGCATCTTCCACCCAAACATCACTAAGTGTCTCATCTGCCAATATAACAACTGCCATAGGTGCTTCTGCCAAAAATTTACAACCCATCTCTCTACAAATTGACAGGGCTGCTAATTTCTCTTTTTCATCAACAACCACAAATTGCCATGGTTGACTTCTTTTAGAAGATGGGGCCATCAAAACAGCTTTTAAAATCCCTTTCAACTTATCGGTTTCAACCGCTTTATCTTGAAACTTACGTATGCTCCGTCTCACCCTCGCTAAATCACAAAAATCTTTCATGTCTCTTCAATTTTGATATGGCAATTCTCTGCCTGGTTTATTTACGCAAATATAAAAAAATTATATATTAATTCAATATTGGAATCATTTTAAATTTTCTTAAATTATTTTTATCGTTATTTTTGCAAAAAAATAGAATTCTTATGAGAAAATTGTTATATATACTGATTATATTCATTGTACCAATGTTCACATTTGCAAGAAAAAAGAGTAAGGATATACCTCAAGATAGTACAATTATTCAAACAGAAGTTCTATTGGATTCTATGCAGATGAGCAATGACTCCATTGTGTTGGATAGTATTGAACGACCGGAAGAGATTTACGATGAGAAAGTTTTTTCTCCAACAACCTCTACGTTACATATTCCTATCAATATTAATATTCCATTGTTGGAAGCTAAAATCAATAACCATTTTAAGGGGCTTATCTATGAAGATAACAATATTGAAGATGATAGTTTGATGGTTAAAGCATGGAAAGAACGTGATTTTAAAATAACTTATGTTGACAATGTATTGAATTACGAAATCCCTGTAAAAATATGGATTAAAAAGAGATTTAGTCTGGGATTTACTCATACCGACCAAGAGATTGAAGGCAGTGTTCATCTAAAGTTTTCTACAGCAATAAATTTCTCAAAGAATTGGACAATAATTACGCATACTCAATTTTCCGGTTACGAATGGATTAATGAACCTGTTCTAAAATTTGGAGTGATAACAATTCCTATCAGACGTATTGTTGACGTTCTAATAAAAAACAACAAAGATTTCATCCAAAATACTATAGATAAAACAATTAGAGAAACTATCCCTTTGAATGACTATATTACATCTATATGGGAAAAGATTCAAGATCCTATTCCTATCTCATATAGTGATATGAATGCATGGATCAAAGCTACTCCGCAAGCTCTTTATACCACTCCTATATTGGGTAATTATGGCAATATTTCCACAACAGTGGGAGTCAAATGTTTAATGGAGATTTTTGTGGGAAATCCTCCTCAAAATCTATCAAAGCAAATGCAGATGCCACAACTGAAAATGTACACTAAAACGGACGAAAATTTCAATATTAATATTCTGGCAGATATTCCATACGAAGTAATTGATACAATTGCTAAATCCTCTCTTTTAGGTGATACATTGGAGGCAGGAAAAAAATCTGTTGTTATTGATAGTTTGGACATTTATGGACAGAATGAAAAGATTGTAATCGGGGTCGGTGTTAAGGGATTTATAAATGGAATAGTTTACTTACATGGTATTCCTTACTACGACGCCCCTACTTCTTCTATTCGTATTAAAGAGGTGGAATATGAATTGGAAACCAAAAATATTTTTGCCAATTTGGCCAACTTATTCTACAAAAAAGGATTAATTCGCATTATTGAAGAGAGAGTGGTTATTCCTATTGACGAATACCTAAATTTAGCAAAAGAGATGGGCAGTTCGGAGTTGTTTGATATGGAATTGATGGAGAATGTTAGAATGAATGGATTGCTCAATCAATTGAATGTAACTGAAATTGCCCCTACCATCAAAGGCCTAAAAATTAGATTATTCCTATCTGGAAAGATTAAAATAAGGGTTGAATAAGTTTAAGAGATATAGCACTCACCTTTAAATAGACAATTCACACATATCCACCTTCTCCTTTTTTACAAGTACAATTCAAAGAACTTTATCAAACAAAAATTAAACACAGATAAAATTACTCTGACAACTGCAATTTTGTCTTTATCTGACAATTTTGCAGTCTATTTATTTAACTATTGTTAATTAGAAAGTTTTTATTGTTAAATCCCTCTAAATAATTAAACAAATTGTGTTTTTGTATAAATTTTGTACGTTATTTAGTAAGTGAATTAGAGATAAAATTGGTATTAATAACTTGTTGTTTACTTAATTTTTGCAAAAAGTAAACAACTTCTAAAACGAGAATAATATGAAACATTGGAAATTTTTAGTTGTCGGATTATCGGTAGTTGGAGTGAGCGCAGGTGTTTCTTACTATTGTGCAAAACATGTTGCGCCCCAAGAGAGAGTAATTATAGAAAGAGAATTACCCATTAGAAATGTAGGTATGTCTGATGGAAATATAGGAATAGACTTTACTGACGCTGCGGACAAAACCGTAAATGCAGTTGTTCACGTTATGACGACCTACGAAGTAAGACAAAGTGCAATAAATGATCCGTTTTTACAATACTTTTTTGGTGATAGAGGTTTTCAACAAGCTCCACAACAAAAGCAAGCATCCGGATCCGGAGTAATTTTGTCAAAAGATGGATATATTGTAACCAACAACCACGTGGTAGAAGGATCTGATGAAATAAGCGTGGTACTAAACGACAAGCGACAATTCAAAGCTACATTGGTTGGAGCTGACCCATCTACGGATTTGGCTCTACTAAAGGTGGAGGCAGACGATTTACCTACAATCCAGATTGGTAATTCGGATGAGTTACGTGTGGGAGAATGGGTGTTGGCTGTAGGAAATCCTTTTAATCTCACCTCCACAGTCACAGCAGGTATTGTTAGTGCCAAAGCTCGTAATATCAACATTCTGACTGCTGACATGAAAATTGAATCATTCATTCAGACAGATGCTGCCGTAAATCCGGGAAATAGTGGTGGTGCATTGGTAAATACACGTGGTGAACTAATTGGTATCAATGCTGCCATTGCCTCTAAAACAGGCTCCTACTCAGGTTACTCATTTGCCATACCAACAACAATTATGAGTAAGGTTGTGGCCGATTTAAAAGAATTTGGCACTGTTCAACGTGCATTGTTGGGAATTCAAATTCAGGATATTAATGCTGAGTTTGCAAAGGAAAAAGATTTGAAAGTATTGGAAGGTGCATACGTTGCTGAAGTTGGAGAAAATAGTGCTGCAGATGATGCTGGAATCAAAAAAGGAGACGTTATCATCAAAGTAGAAAATCACAAAATTAAATCGGTATCTGAACTTCAAGAACAAATTAGTCGCTACAGACCTGGAGATAAAGTTACTATTGAGATCTTGAGAGGCAACGATAGTCATAACTATGAGGTGCAATTGAAAAATATTGAGGGTAATACTCAAGTCGTAAAAAGTGTTGATCCGGAATTATTGGGTGCTACTTTAGTACCGCTAAGTGAAAAGGAGAAAAAACAGTACGGACTAAAGAATGGATTAGTAGTGAAAGATGTAAAAAGAAGTGGAAAATTCAATGAAGCCGGAATTCCAGAAGGTTACATCATTGTGCGTATCAATAATCAAGATGTCAATAGTTTGGCTGACGTAAATAATATCGTCAAAAAGACACAAAATAATTCACAAGATCAAGCACTCTTTATTTCAGGAATACTTCCTAACGGAAAGGTGGTTTATTATGCTGTTGACATGAGTAATTAGTAATAATCATATAGTTAGGCAGAAATAATTTGAATTGCCTAAGAAATGTATCAGAATGCAGATAAGGTAATTTCCATTATTAGGAAAGAGTTTGAAAATGAAAATTCTTCAACCTTATCCATTCTGATACTTCTTATTATTAATATAGATAGATTTACACTTTGCCGATAAATAAAGCCTTGCTAAAACTTTATTAATACATTAATAATCAAATTATTATAAATATTTTTAATAATTTTACACTTAATAGTGAACAAAATGATAAAAAATTACTATATTTGCGTTTCAAAAATTTTAGTTTAGAATGAGACAGCTAAAAATCACAAAATCAATCACTAACAGAGAAAGCGCTTCTCTCGACAAGTACTTGCAAGAAATTGGTAGAGAGGACCTTATTACAGTGGAAGAAGAGGTTGAATTGGCTCAACGAATCAAGAATGGAGATCGTAAAGCGTTAGAGAAATTAACGCGAGCTAATCTACGTTTTGTTGTTTCTGTTGCAAAACAATACCAAAATCAAGGTTTAAGTTTGCCGGATTTAATCAATGAAGGAAACTTAGGGTTAATCAAAGCAGCTGAAAAATTCGACGAAACAAGAGGATTTAAGTTTATCTCTTACGCCGTTTGGTGGATTCGCCAATCTATTCTTCAAGCTTTAGCAGAGCAGTCTCGTATCGTTCGTTTACCATTGAACCAGGTGGGTTCTCTTAACAAGATTAACAAAGCTTTATCTCAATTTGAACAAGAAAACGAACGTCGTCCTTCTGCTGAAGAGGTCTCTGAAATTTTGGAATTGCCTGCTGATAAGATTTCTGAGGCAATGAAAATTTCCGGAAGACACATCTCTGTTGATGCTCCTTTTGTTGAGGGTGAAGACAATAGCCTTTTGGATGTCTTGGTGAATGATGACTCCCCTATTGCTGATAAAAGTTTAATGAGCGAGTCGTTGTCTAAAGAGATTGACCGAGCTTTGGCTACTTTAACAGAAAGAGAGAGTGAAATTATCAAAATGTTCTTCGGTATTGGCTATCAAGAAATGACCTTGGAGGAAATTGGAGGTAAATTTGGTTTAACTCGCGAACGTGTAAGACAAATCAAGGAAAAAGCTATCCGCAGACTAAAACAAAATTCTAGAAGCAAATTATTGAAAGGTTATTTAGGTTAGTAGTAATTTTTTCAATATAGGTACTAAAGAGGTCTTAATTGGCCTCTTTTTTATTTTGTCATCAAAGATGTTGTTGACCTTAATGGTCACAAAAAAGGGGACACCTCTTTTGTGAGAATGTCCCCATGTATGTATAGAAAAAAGTTATTTATTTACTGCATCAATAGCACTTGAAATTGCTGCAAATATATCATCAATTGAACCAACTCCTTGAATATCTACACAAGTTCCTTCTTTCTTGTAGAAATCAATTACAGGAGTAGTTTGCTCATTATAAGTTTTGATACGTTTTGTGATTGTTTCCAAATTATCATCAGAACGTCCTGACGTTTTTCCGCGTTCCAATAGACGTTTGATTAACTCTTCCTCATTCACTTGAATGTTCAACATAACAGATACATCTGTTCCGCGTTTGTTCAACATTACTTTCAAAGCTTCTGCTTGAGCGTAAGTGCGTGGGAATCCGTCAAAAATAACTCCATTAGCACCTTTTGCAGATTCTAATTCTGCGTCAAGCATATTAATAATCAACTCATCTGTAACCAATTTACCCTCATCAATAAATTGTTTTGCAACTTTTCCCAACTCGGTTTGATCCGCAATTTGCTTACGTAAAATATCTCCAGTTGAGAAGTGTTTAAAACCATACTTTGCAATAATGTTCTCACTTTGAGTTCCTTTTCCTGAACCTGGAGCTCCAAAAATAACAACGTTTGTCATACTACATTAATTAAAGGGGATTCTCCCCGATTTGATATTAAAATTATTTTTTAGTTTTCTTTTAAAATATATAAATCTCCCAATCCTCTCCCTTCATCATCATAGTCTAAGCCATACCCTACTACAAACTTATTTTCAATCGCTTTTCCCAAATATTTCACAGGGAACTTGCATTTTAAAGAGTCCGGTTTCATCAAAAATGATACAATCGAAACACTTCTGGGTTGGAATTGCTTTAAATCTTCCAAAAAGGCTTGCATCGTTAATCCGGTATCAACAATATCCTCGATAATTACGACATCTCTATCTTTAACATCTGAAGGTATCATCATTTCTGGAACTACTTTTCCGGACGATTGCATACCGTTGTATGATTTGTATTTTATGAAAGACAATTTATTGCGAATGGTAATCTTTCGCAAAAAGTCAGACGCAAACATAAATGCCCCATTCATCATTACCAAAAAATAGGGATTTTTATCTTTAAAATCACGATTAACCTCGCTTGCCAAATGACACACAATTGAGTCTATCTCTTCGGCAGGAATATATACATCAAACTCTTTATCTAATATTTTCATAGAACTGCAACTTTGATTAAAAGTATTATATTGCTCTTGTTAAAACATATTTCAAGACTCTACTTTCAAAAATCATCTCAAAACTTTGTTATAGGCCTAAGAACAATAAATTTAGCAACTTTTGAACAAAGTTACTTGTTTTTTATTTGTTGCACAAATCTTTCTTCATTTGTTTTAAAATTTGTTCCATGGTGAGTTCTATATAATCTACTGAACTTCACCTAATTATCTAAAATATATTGATGTAAAAATTCTGAAATTAAATCTTGTTCTTGATTCATTGATTGATATGATACTTCATGTCCTAAATCGGGATAAAAGCAATAGTAATAATCAGAATCACTCTTCTTAAATAGTTCTATCAAAGCTGTAGAACCAAAAAATCCCTCATCAAACATCACGATGGAATAAGGTGTCACCACACGGTCTTTTCCTCCATGAAATAACAATGTGGGGGCACACCGACTGCACGTTTCCCAATTTTCACAAAAACAATACAACCCTCCTGAAAACGAGATAACTCCTGCAAATTTAAAATTATCTTGAGGACGATTTTCATAATTTCCACATTTATTCCTTAAAATATAGTCTGATTCTAATGCGATAATAGCTCCAGCACTTGAACCGGAAACCATTATTTTTTCTTTATCTATATTTAATAATTCTGCATGGGTTTGCAAGTAATTTACCGCATCAAACAGGTCTTCTACTCCTATTTTGATTGAATATTCTAAAGCGTCCGGATACCGCCATGGTTCATTTTCTATACCAACCATTCCTAATCGGTAATCTATTGCTACTACAACAATTCCTTCTGACAATAGATATTCAAAATACTCTATATATCTTTGATCCCTTCTATTTCCAACCGTAAATCCACCGCCAAACAAGAATAGCATACAAGGACTACTTTGTATTGTGTCAACCCTTTTATATACATCCATATAAAGTGCTGTTTCACCTTTTTGAGCATAGCAATAGCTATCTCGTTCATACAAAATTGATTCGGCTTTTATCGGAGATAGAATAAGGCTAAAAGTTATAAGTATCAGTATTTTTTTCATAAAATAAGATTTAGTAAGTGGTTTAGTGTTACTGTTTATCAATTGATGATATAAAAAAAGACAACCTCTACAAATCACGAAATAGAATCAAATCACCTTTCGTAAAGTTATAGAGGTTGTCTTAGTTCTAAAACTCACATAAAGCACGAGTTATAGATAGTATTTTACTCAGTTTTTGGAGCTTGTTTCAATGTCATCAAAGAAGCACCATCTTTTCCAAAGAAAGACAAAGTAGGGATAGAATCTACGATAGCCAATTTATATTCAGCAATTTGAGGCAATACCTCCAAGAATACTTGTTCAATTTGCAAATCCGGACATGCCATCATTGTCACTTGCAATGGAGTGATTGTGATCGAGTTTGAAGAAACAGAATCAATTACATAATTTGCATTAAAAATGTTACATCCTGCATTTCCTCCAATTGTAGATTGAATAGTATCGAACCACATACGAGGTCCTTGCTCTTGTGCAACCACTTCATTTCCTTTCAATGTTGCAACTTTCCATTGATAACCATCTGAAGTTAACGGGATAATAACCTCTTCTTCGATTTCTACTGCATCTGCTCCACAAGTTCCTGATGTTGTATTTGAGTTACCACCACAAGAGACCAACAAAGATCCCAAACAAATACTGAATAATGCACAAATGCTCTTCAAATTCTTTTTCATAATTTTCTTAATTTATTAATTATTAAATATAATTTCTTTTTAAACCTTACTTACCACTTTGCTGTTGAGTTCCGCAAGTTTTGGTAAATATACAAAATAACAAATAAGAAAACAAATTGTTTATAAAACAACTTCTTAATATTCTTTTATGCTTTTTCTTCTTTTATAGGGAACAATATTGAAGCAACGATACTTAAAACTATAATACCAACAATTACCAATAATGATGTCATCGTTGGTATTTCTATATGGAAGAATGTATGTAACAACATTTTAGTACCAATAAACACCAATAATATTCCCAAACCAGTTTTTAGGCGACAGAACATATTCATCACATTACTCAACATAAAGAATAGAGAACGTAATCCCAAAATTGCGAAGATATTAGAGAAAAATACTATGTAGGGATCTTGCGTAACAGAGAAGATAGCAGGAATAGAATCTACTGCAAAAATAACGTCCGAGAATTCTATTACCAGTAGGACTAAGAATAACATAGTTACATATCTTTTTCCATCTTTAAGAACAAAGAAATCGTGTCCTACATAATCTTTAAGCAAACGGAAATGTTTTGAAACGAAACGAACAACAGGATGATTTTCCGTGTCAATTGTTTCCTTCTCTTTTACAAACAACATCTTACCTCCGGAAAATATTAAAATAGCTCCAAAAACGGCCAAAATCCATGAGAATTTTTGAATCAATGCCGCACCTAAGAAAATAAATATAAAACGTAGTACGATAGCTCCTAAAATTCCCCAAAACAATACTCTATGATAATATTTTTCTTGAATTCCAAAACTCATAAAAATCATAATCATCACAAAGATATTATCAATAGATAATGCCTCTTCAATAACGTAACCGGTATAATATTCCAATGCCAACGCTTTCCTGTATAGTTCTAAATTAGACTCTAAAGATGCTGTCATATCAAAGCTTAAGTTATGACCATGTAATTTATTTAGTTCAATCAATTTTTCCATAGAATCGATTCCATGAATATACTCTCCAAAGAAGAGTATGGCCAATCCAAACAAAATGGCAGTAGATACCCACACAACAGTCCATGTCAAAGACTCCTTAAATGTAACTACATGATCATCCTTATGAAATACTCCTAAATCCAATGCTAACATAAGAGATACAATTAGAAGAAATCCTCCAAACGAGATTAACTCATAAATTCCCATAATAATTTGCTTTTAATTTTTTTTACTTTTTATTTTTTACTTTCTCTTTATATTCTGTTGGTGTTACACCATATTTTTGTTTAAAGCAACGACTAAAATATCTTGAGTCTGTCATACCTATCATATAGGTTATTTGTGTCATATTATTCTCTCCCTCTTCAATCAACTTAGCAGCGTGTGCTAATCGTGTTTCGCGAATAAATTCAGTGGGGGTCAATCCAACCAACCCTTTCACTTTGGAAAGTAGATGCCAACGACTCACTTTTAGTTCATTTTGCACCTCCTCAACCGACAATTCGCTATTATCAATATGAGCCTGAACATACTCCAAAAATCGTCTAAGCAACTCTTGATCCTTAGTTTCAACCACAATAGTCTCCTCTTCTATTGCAGGTGATTCCAAAGCCTCACTCTGCTTGTCGTTATTTTCCGGTGCAAAGTTAATATTCTTAAACAATTCTTTTCTATATTTTTCTTGCCATTTGAGCCTTTCTTGCAAAATATTGTTAATTCTTGCTTCCAAGTAGGGCATACTAAATGGTTTTGTAATATAATCTGTTGCACCAATCTTCATACAATCCACCTTACTTTCTATGTCAGTTTTGGCTGTTAACAGTATGATTGGAATGTGTGACAACTCTTCATCCGACCGTATCTTTCGTGTTAATTCGATTCCATCCATCACCGGCATCATTATATCTGTAAGAATAAATTCCGGAACCTCTCTCTGAGCTATTTTATAACCCTCTTGACCATCTTTGGCTTCAAATATTTGGAATTTTTTACACAGTACAGTACGCAAAAATTCTCGCATCTCTGAATTATCTTCCACAATCAAAAGTGTAGTTTTCTCACTCTTATCCTCGTTGACAACTTCTTTTGCATCCTCCTCTTGTGGTTCTGCAGATTCCGGCTCGGTCCAAATCACAAATGCTTCTAAATGTTCGTAACCCGGTTGCAAAGTAATTGTAAAACAAGATCCTTTCCCCTCTTCACTACTTACGGTTATATCAGCTTTATGCAACTCTACAATCTCCTTAACCAATGACAATCCGATTCCAGTTCCGCTCTGCTTGGTTAATGAATAATCTTTTAACGTAACATATCGGTCAAAAATCATGGGTAATTTATCTTTCTGCATTCCACACCCTTCATCCTTCACTTCAATAATTCCTTTGCCCTCGTTTACATAAAGATTTACGGCTACAGATTTACCGGATTCTGTAAACTTAAATGCGTTGGATAGTAAATTAAACATGACCGTATCCATCTTGTCTTTATCAAACCAAAACGTTGCTCCTGCACTATTATCATTTACAGAAAAATGTATATTCCTATTTTCTGCCAACTTCAAAAAATTTGAGGCACATGCAGATATAAATTCGCCTAAATTGTTGCGTTCTACCTTAAGTTGCATCTTATTATTTTGCAACTTTCTAAAATCCAATATTTGATTCATCATTCGCAACATTCTATTGGCATTAGTGTTCACTACTTCCAACTGCTTTCGAACTTCATCTGATATCTCTTCTTCATTCAACACTCGTTCCAATGGTGCTCCAATCAATGTTAATGGGGTACGCAATTCGTGAGAAATATCTGTGAAAAATTGTAATTTCGATGCAGACATCTCTTTATCCCACTCCATTTTTGTTCTTAAACGATAGAGATAAACTGCAATTGCCACAGCACAAATTAGCAGAACAAAATAGAGCAAATAGGCCCACCCTGTTTGCCAGAACGTTGGCAAAACAACTACTTTTATCACCCGATCATTTTCAAACCATACTCCTTCGCTGTTTGTGGAACGAACACGGAAATAGTATTCTCCATGTGGTAAATTGGTATAAGTGGCTGTCCTTGAATTTCCAACAAAATTCCAGTCCTCCTCAAAATTATCCAATTTATAGGAATAATTCACCTCATCCGGATGACGATAATCTAATGCCGAATAATTGATGGAAAATACATCTTGGTTAGGCTGTAAAACCACCTCGTTTTCATAATTTATAGTCTGTTTAAGCGGAGCATCTTTTTCTCCTACTTTCACCTCTTTATTATAGAGTGAAAATCCTGTAAATACAATTTGGGGACAGAAATCTGTATGAACTACCTCATTGGGAAGAAACTGATAGCGTCCCATGCGCGTTCCAACAATCATTCGCCCGCTTTTTCGAAATAAAATACTATGCTCTAAAAATCCGAATCGTTCCAATCCCATTACCGGACTTACCGCATCGCCCTTTTGACTTTCCGAATCAAATTTTACAATGGTTTCTTCCGTCACAATCCACAAAATCCCATTGTCGTCATCTATAATATCCAATACCAAGTCTGATGGAAATTGATTATTTTGCGAACTATATGAAGTGAATTCAGGAGTCTCAAACAAAGTGTACTCTTTAGATAGTTTGAATAATCCTCCTCCAAAAGAGGCAAACCACAACACACCGTTTCGATCTTCATATATATCACTGATATTACTATTGGTAAGATTAGCATTTTCTGTATTATAGAAAAAGAATCGTATCTCCTCCGGCGAAGAAAATTCGGAAGAGAAAACAATCAGCCCTTCACTTGAACCTACCCATATATTTTGATTTCTATCTTCATATAGTGTTTTGGTATGATCAACTATTGGCGGATAGTTATCACGAAACAGATTTTCTTTATGGATAAACCGATAACCATTATCTTGTTTTTGCAACAGATGCAAACCTGCACCATCTGTTGCCAACCATATACGTCCCTTTCCATCTTCTAAAATCTCCCGAATGCGTGAATTGGTCATTTCATACTCCTCTTCAAACGAACGACACTTTGTGATATGGTACTCTCCCACTCCTTTTCGCTCCAATGAAAAGAGTTGATTTTCGCCCCCTAACCACAATGTGCCATCTCTACTTTGTGTCATTGCTGTAATCAAACCGAATCGAACGCCTTGCGATGTGATTTTTCCCGTTGGAGAAAGATACCCAACCAAATTATCCTGTTTATCAAATAATCTTACATATCCATCATTAGAGGCTTCCCATAAGATTTGATTATCATCTTCCATCATGCTTAACACCTCATTTTTATCTGAATAGATTGAGGAAACCTCATTTTGCGAAAATTTAAATGATGTATTGGTTGATACGCATTTGACTACTCCGTCAGAATGTGATGTAAGCCAATATACTCCCATGGTATCCATGTATGAGGCATGAACAACGGGTGGAAAGATTATTTTATCGCTTTTGGAAAAATAGGGTTTATTGGAACTGTTGCCAGCGTACCATTGGGAATTTTTATCCGGAATTCTCCATAAAACATTTCGCTCATCAACAAACGAAAAACTCCACTTACCTCCTCTGGAAAATTTTCCCATCGAAACTAATCCATCTCCTGAAAAACGAAATGTATAGGGTTGCGACAGAACATTTTTATCCGAATAATAACAAGAATAATTGAGACCGCCATCATGCTTCAACCAAACATCACCATTGACATCTTGCCATGCCAATTCTATACCTCCTTTAATTGTACCTTTTAATGTAATCTCGCTTTGCTCCGAATTAAAAATCCATAACTCTGTCTCTCCAACAACCAAACAATATTCTGAATCTAAACGAAATATCCGTTTTAAATCTTGCATTGAGGGTGTTTGAAATAAGGTAAATCGTCGTTGACTCTTATTGTATCTATATATGCGTCCTTCTGAGGCTGCAAGCAACATTTCTCGTTCCATCTCAACCATACCGCCTGCGTGTACGCATAATGCAGAATCCTCTAAAGAGACCATTGAAAAGGTGCTATCCTGACCAATCATTGCTACTCCGCGATTGGTCAAAATCCATGTCTGCCCATCTAAATCTTGAAAAACGGAAGAGACTTTACTTCCTATTCGTTGTTGATCATTTCCACATAAAAAGAGCAAAGAAACTATTCCGGATTCATCAATATCGACCCGAATGGCTCCATTACCATCGCCAATCATCCATATTTTACCATCAGGAAGTTGTACCAACTCTTTTGTAGAAAAATAGCTATCACCTCTGTTTTCTTCTGCAGAGGGATAGAGCTCGAATCGCTCCGTTTTGGGATCGAATCTCAGGACCTGACCAATATCATTCAATATCCAAAAACATCCATTTTGATCTGTGATTATCGAGTGGAATTGGTTACTGACACTTCTTTCTAACTCTTTTGAATTTGCTTTAAAATTCATAAATGAGTTTCCATCAAATCTGCTTAGTCCATCGCGCGAAGCAAACCAAATAAATCCAGATTCGTCTTTCTTAATGTCTAAAATAGCATCTTGTGACAATCCGGACAATACAGAATATTTCTCTGTAAAGACAGGTATTTGCGCCTCTGCCACCCATGTCCAAAAAAGTAAAATGGATATTATTTCTAAAAAAATTCGTTTCATCTTTACTTTTTGATTAGGTATTTCTCGAAAGAGGTAGTGTATTTAACTTTCAATGAGTCTTTCTCATCAGAGTAGATGAAATAAGCTGCCAAATTGGGACGACCTTCCACGTAGGAATAAGACCAATCTAAACCTTTCACCATAAAAGCAGTTGCTAAAGCATCAGCCGTCATACAATCATCAGCCAAAACAGTTGCACTCAGCAAACTGTGTTCTACTGGATAACCTGTTATGGGATTTATGGTGTGCGAATAACGTTTCCCATCTTTGTAATAAAATTGACGATAATTGCCGGAAGTTGCCATCGCACCATTACCCAAACAGATACAATCTTGTAGTGTGGGAGTACTGATCGAATTTTCTTCGCGCGGTTGTGTAATCCCTATCACCCACTCCTCTCCGCGAGAATTTACACCTCGGGTAACAACCTCGCCACCAACCTCAATCATAAAATCATCAATACCTTGTTTCTCAAAGTAATTGGCCACAACATCACAAGAATAACCTTTGGCAATAGCAGATGCATCTAACATCAGATTCCCATTTTGTTTTACCACTTTATTTTCGACCAAGGCAACCTTTTCATACCCTACAAGCTCTTTCAAAGAATCTATAAGAGTTGAAGACAAGGTATCAGAATGTTTAAAACCAAAACCCCATGCATTCACCAATGGTGCTACCGTAATATCAAATGCCCCCTCTGTTTCTTCTGAAATCTCTTGTGCTTTCAAAAAAACGCACGAAAAAAAGGAATCTACCTCCATCGCTTCCGAACGATTCACACGAGATATAATGGATCTCTCTTCAAATGGAGATAACGATTGATTTATAAGAGAAAATAGAGAATCAAAAACTACAGATTCCACCTCTCCTTTATCGGTTCCATAAAGAATATGAAAAGTTGTACCAAAAACAAATCCGGAAGTTTCATAATAACTCTTCTTTTCTGTACACTGAAAAGAGAAGAAACAGATTGAAAACAATAATAATAAACTACGCCAATTAATTTTATTCATAAATTCTTTCAGTTGTTCACTTTAAGAGAAGCTATAAATTATTTCGAAGAAATTTTGAATCTATTTCAAACAAGTTGCTGAACAAAGAAGCGAGCAGTGTAAGCCCTATTACCAACTGACAATCAGCAAATTGCCACACAAAGTCAAAAATATCGAAAAGTTTATCACCTCACGAATTATACTTTCTTAATTTAAAATTGTGAATGTATAAGAAGTTGTTTAAATTATATTTCATGCATATTTGAGAGAGATTTTTAAGATTATTTTTATTGTTATTTTTGCCGTTAATAGTGGACTATTATCAAAAAAGAATAATAAAAATAGATTAAAAAGAATCTCAAAGATGCCGATAATAAGAGAGTGAAACTCTAAAATATTTTTTTAATAAAATTTAAACGGCTTCTAAAACTCACCTCTACAAAAATAATAAGAAAAAAGAAAAAACTTTTGCATATTTCAACAAAAAAGGTGCTCTATATTGTTTTTTTGTTGTATTTTAGCAGAAATTTTAGAAAAGAGGTCTCAGAAACTATTTTAAAGGTTATTGAAAGTGCTATTTTTTTGTAACCACTATGAATTCTGTTGGGACAACTTCAATATAGATAGCAATTGATTTTACCACTTGGTTTATAGTTACGATTATAGGCGTAATACTTAAATTAAGTTCGCATGTCGTCGAAGAATAGATGTAGTTTCTGTAAAAAATATTCTACTTGATTTTATGGATTATAACACTCAAATGAAAGCATTGATTCTACCTGAATATGGTAGAAACATTCAGAACATGGTAAACCATTGTTTAACAATTGAAGATCGGGAAGAAAGAATGCTCTGCGCTCAAACAATTATCAAAACAATGGGTAATAAGTTTCCTCAATTTAGAGACGAGGAGAATCTTAAACATATATTATGGGATCACTTGGCTATAATGTCTGATTTTAAATTGGATATTGACTATCCTTTTGAAGTGATTAAAAAAGAGAATCTGGTGAATCATCCAGACAAAGTTCCTTATTCTTCTTCGAAAAAGATTCAATATATGCACTATGGCAAAACAACTATGGATATGATTGCAAAAGCGATTGAAATGGAAGATAAAGATATGCGTCGAGATTTGGAGTTGCGCATAGCTAACTACATGAAAAAGTGCTATATATTATTTAATAAAGGGGGAATCGAGGATCAGAAAATTTTAGATGATTTGAAACATCTTTCCAAAGGTCAAATTATTTTGGCTCCGGACACTCGTTTAGAAGAGTTTAAAGATAACTCTCCGAAACAAAATCAAACCTCAAAAAAGAAAAAGAAAAATCGATAAAGAGAGAGGAATGGCAAAATTTTTGATAGAAGGGGGGCATCACCTAAAAGGTGAAATTTATCCTCAAGGAGCAAAAAATGAGGCTTTAGAGGTAATTTGTGCCACGTTATTGACAGATGATGAGGTTACCATGTCTAATATTCCTGATATATTGGACGTGAATAATTTAATCAATTTATTGAAAAATTTAGGTGTAAAGGTTACTCAAAATGGGAAAGGTTGCTACTCTTTTTGTGCGAAAGAAATCAATCTAAATTACTTGGAAAGTAATGAATTTTACAAACAGTGTGCCTCTTTGAGAGGTTCTGTCATGTTGGTTGGTCCATTGGTTGCTCGTTTTGGGAAAGCGGTTATACCAAAACCGGGAGGTGACAAGATTGGAAGAAGACGTTTAGATACTCACTTTATTGGAATTCAAAAGTTGGGAGCTAACTTTACTTACGACAGCGATCAAAAGTTGTACAAAATAGAGACCAAAGGTCTTAAGGGGACATACATGCTCTTAGACGAGGCCTCCGTAACAGGTACAGCCAATATCGTCATGACTTCTGTATTGGCGAAAGGAAAAACCACAATCTACAATGCAGCTTGCGAACCTTATATCCAGCAACTCTGCAAAATGCTTAATAAAATGGGAGCTAAAATTGAAGGAATTGGCTCTAATTTGCTCTCTATTGAAGGAGTTAATGAATTGCATGGATGCGAACATGCTATTTTGCCGGATATGATTGAAATTGGTAGTTTCATCGGAATGGCTGCCATGACAAAGTCGGAAATTACTATCAAAAATGTGTGTTATGATGAGTTAGGACTTATTCCGGATGCGTTCAGAAAATTGGGTATTCAATTAGAACGCAGAGGTGATGACATCTACATTCCAAAGCAAGAAAGATACACGATTGATACATTTATCGATGGCTCTATCATGCATTTTTCCGATGCTCCATGGCCGGGTTTGACACCTGACCTCTTGAGCGTGTTTTTAGTTGTGGCTACACAAGCAAGAGGTAGCGTGCTGATTCATCAAAAAATGTTCGAAAGTCGTCTTTTCTTCGTGGATAAATTGATTGACATGGGAGCTCAAATCATTTTATGCGACCCTCACAGGGCCACCGTTATTGGTTTAGGCAATGAATCCTCGTTACGTCCTGCTAACATGTCCTCCCCAGATATTCGCGCCGGTATTGCCCTTCTAATTGCAGCTATGAGTGCAAATGGTACAAGCACTATAAGTAATATTGAACAAATTGACCGAGGTTACGAAGATATTGACAAACGGTTGAATGCTATCGGTGCAAGAATCATGAGAATTGAATAATTGAATTCCGAAAATTTGCATAAAAAAATAGGTTGTGTTTTCACAACCTATTTTTTTTATTATTTCTCTCCTATTATTTCAACTCCATCTTCTTTCCAAATGGGAAAAACGCCAATTTCATCAACTTGAAATGTTGTTTTGCAAAAGGGATTCCTACTATTGTTATAGCCAATAGCAATCCAAATAAAAGATGAGTCAAACAAATTGCAAATCCACCTGTAAAAAGCCAAATAAGATTAAATATTGTAGAGAGACAACTACTCTCCGACTCCGCTGTATTGACATCATTTCCAAATGGCAATAAAGCCAATTTACCCAATTTTATCAATTGAATTCCAAATGGAATCCCCACAATAGTCAAAAAGCATCCAATCGCTCCTACAAAATATTCTGCCGCAGTTAAAAAACCGCCACACACAATCCATATTATATTACCTAAAATCTGCATAATTCTGTATTTTTTAATTTTTTTTTGCAAAGGTAGAAGATTTTGATAAACTATAATTTAGAAGCTATTTAAAATTTATTAAATTTTTTATTTTTAGAGTTTAACTCACTAATTCTCCATGGTTACTAATTTTCATTGATTAAGGAGTGCCGGCAACACTCCTTTTTTTTTACGGATAGGTCACCATCAACTCCTGTTAACCAAGGATTTTATATCTTTCACATCCACAATAGATTTATGATACCCATTTCGGACAACATTTATCATTGCTTGGGTTATCTCCTCAACAGAGTTGGAAAAACCGGGTATCCATGTGAAGAGCCAATGATATTTCCCCCACCCTTGCAACCGTTTTTGCCCCTTTACCGGTTTAATTCCTGCGGGACGAAATCCAAATGCAGATTTAAAGGGATAGGCCATCAAATCACGCTCTGTTTTAGCCTTTGTTTGCGACCAAAATTGGTACGATTTATCACTTGTTCCGGCTCCGCTTAAATAGATAAAAACAAACTCAGAGTTAGCTCCTATCGCCTCTGCAAAATGCATTGTAATCTTGTATGAAAGATGATAATAATCCTCCTTAGACATGCCGATATTACTTTTCCCGGCGCAGAAAAAACAGGCATCATATCCTTGTAATTTAGGGTCATTTGCAGGCAAATCCATAAAGTCCGAAACGATGTACTCTTCCAATTTCTCATGCGTAACTTCGCAAGGTATTCTGCTTACAGACAAAACCTTTTCCACTTCCGAAGTTTGTAACAATGAGAGCAATACGCCCTCACCCACATAACCTGTTGCTCCTGTAAGAATTATTTTCATGTTTTTATACCGATAAGTAACACCGAAAACAAAGGTAGTAAATTATTTAAAATGACTTTTAATTTAGATAAACACAACACCAATAAATCAAATGTAGGCTTCAACATCGCACTCCAATGAAGCAACCATCAGCTCAGCTCTTTTGCGTTGGCTCATTTTAGCAATCACCTCGTTGTAACTATGGCGGACAAGTGTCTTAATCAGCGAGTCGCTCAACGACCCAAAGATATTCAGTTGGTTCCAATACTTCTTATTCATGTGCCAAGCCGGCGCAATTTCGGGATAATGGTCTCGCAACAAAACAGCATAATCCGGATTACATTTAAGCACAAACCACTCAGTATCGTATAGATCCAACATGGCAAAAATCTTCTCTCCCACCCGAAAAGCCAATGTGGTCTCATCAAACGGGAAATACTCCGTCACTTGCGGAAGGGAGAGACAAAAATCTCTGAGGGTTTCTATGTTCATAGAGTAAATTTTTTTGATTGATAAAACGTTTATAATCCATTATAGCCTGATCAATAGAGAGTTCCGGGTCTTGCATTTGGTCTAAGCGTTGCGCTGCCACTTGCGCCATCCATTGTTTGAATGGCTCAGCCTTAGGCGAAGGAATGGATTGAATAAGACGGAACAACTGTTCTTGGTCGGCAACATCCGTTAGGCGCATTTTACCATCAGCTGCCTTCATTTTGAAAGCGTGACAGTTTGTCACGGTTTGATTTCCCTCTTCCGTGAGACGTTGTTTAAGCTTTCTCCAATAAGCTTGAGGATTAGTGCTTTCCGTCAGCACTGCTACCACGTCCACGATAAAGAAATACCATTTCTCATGCTCGTCGTCCCAAATAGTACGCACTTTGCGTTCTTCAAACAATTGTATGGCTTGTTGTTTTGTCATGAGTGAATAATTTATATAGGGTTAAAAAAGAGTCATTTTTTTAGAAAATCCCACATCTTCAAATCGCTCTCATAAATATATATAGGAGCGCCTTTCGCCAAACTCTGATTCGTGGCAGAATTGATTTCTTTACGTTCATGCTCCAAAATACTTTTAATATTAAACTCACCTAACACATCTTCGCTTACCTCTTCCAAGAGGTTGTAAATGTAGTACTTATTATTTTCCCCTCCATTTTTTATATTATAACCGGTTTCCTGCATTTTAATTGCATCCCAAATATGATGCACATTGCTCAGTTTATAAACCTTATAGTTTGTATTGCCTTCCAGGCAAGCGCATAGTTCATTCCCTCTAACCTCAGAAGCAAGTATTTTTTGCAAAGGTAATGAAAGTTTAGTTTTAACAGAGGTAAACATCAGTTTAATTTTCTTGGTACTGCTTCCCAAACAGAAGCATTTACCTGCCTGAAAGGCAGTACAAAGCGCAGCGATGGTAACCTGGGACAAAGTCTCAGGTCTGGAGAGCCACCTAGCCACAGACTATACTCTTAGGGCTATACAGCGCATAGTGCAAGGTGTCGTAACTCATCACTCACTGCCTGGAGGGCAGTACCTTATCAGTCGTCAAGGAACTTGTCGCTCTTAGAGTCCAGCCCGAACTCTGTCAGAAGGGATTCATACTCATTACGAAAACTTGCCGTTTTGTGGTGTTCTTTTTGCCGTTTGATGTAATTTATCACCTTAATTCTATCTTTCACAGAGTATGTAAAGGCGGCGTAACCGTTACTCCATGAATCGAACATAGGGAACAACTCTTTATGTTCTCTAAGCCACCGAGAAGACTCTTGTTTAAGCACTTTCATGAATTCACTTAGAGATATGGTGGGATGAATCTCTACGCACATGTGTATATGGTCCGGCATGGAATTTATACGGTGGATTTTGCAATTTTTCTTTTTGCAAAATCCAAATATGTATGCGAAAAGGTCGCGTTCATGCTCTTCATTTATTGTACGATGGCTGTACTTCGTGCGCCATACTATATGGTATGTTAGGCAGATATGACTCATAGTTTATATTTATTTGGTACTGCCCTCCAGGCAGAGGGTCTGTCTATCTCTCTACCCGAGACTTCGTCCCGAGTTATGGTCGCTACGCTCAGTATTGCCTTCCAGGCAAGCGCATAGTTCATTCCCTCTAACCTCAGAAGCAAGTATTTTTTTGCAAAGGTAATGAAAGTTTAGTTTAAACAAATGTAAACTTCTATTTTTTTTCTTGGTACAGCTTCCCAAACAGAAGCATTTACCTGCCTGGAAGGCAATACTGAGCGCAGCGATGATAACCTGGGACAAAGTCTCAGGTCAGGGGTAGCAGCAACAGTAGCCCAGTACACACTTTCCGACACTAAGATACTCACTGCCTAGAAGGAAGCACCTTATCAGTCGTCAAGGAACTTGTCACTCTCAGAGTCCAGTCCAAACACGGTCAGAAGGAACCTCTACCCCACTTTATTCATCGTTTGTTGCAATCGTTCAAAAAAATGTGCAGCATGACCACCATCCATTTGAACATGGTGAAACTGAAACGAAATAGGCAAAGCTACTTTAAACAAGCTTTTTCTGTATTTTCCCCACATCACCATCGGATTGCAAAACATCTCTGTGTATTGGTTTACGATTGAATCCAATTCAGTCGCCACGACAGCTGATGTACCAATCACAGCAGATTCCATATCATCAATATTCTTACACTCCACAGCCACCTCCTTGGTCATACGACAATAGTCTGAATTAAACTGCTTCAAATCTTTTGAAAACGGAATATCGCACGAACTTATGCCTCCATTCTTGTTATTGACAATAACACTTATTGCCAACCGGTCGAATTGATACAACTCACCTTGTATGGGATGGGTATAAAACTCCTCCATTTCTCCAGCAGCTTTACCAATACACCAACAAAGCAACATGTTGAATTTTAAATCCTTCCGCTTACTCAACCTATAAATCCGTGTTATATCAAATGTTTTGGTTAAAGTCACCATAGGCATAGGCGACTTCATCCAAAGGTGGTATGCCTCTTCGCGGCGACTCTCTTTAGGGTCTATTTTTCGCTTCATATATTTTAATTGTTATCATTCATCAAATATCTTGCCCAAATGGTTTCTCCCATTCTCTCTACACTTTCTAATTGCAATTTCGTTGGTGGAAAATTGATCTCCAAGCCATCAAAAGCAGTGGTCATTCCTCCTCGTCCATCAATACCCGGACACCACATCATACTCACTTCGTCCAACAATCCGGCTTTCAAAAATGCTGCATTTATGTTTCCACCTCCGGTCACACTCAATCGCTCCACATGAAATGTATGAAAAAGAATTGCCATGGCTTTTGGTAGATCAATTTTGTTCTTACCGACTGCAATCCAAGAAATTTCTTGCTGTGTCAAGGTATCAAAATACTCTTTCGAACAATCTTCGGAAGCAATAACCAAAAGAGGCAGATCATCGAACTTATTTTGCGACCAAGATAGTTTTCCCATCGTATCAATAGCCACTAAATAACCCGGTGCTTCTACTGCCATATAATACCCTTCACAACCGATTGGGGTGGCAGACTTTGCTTGAAAAGGCTCAGGAGAAGCATAGTGCATCTGCATGGTAACTCGCCCCATAAGGGTGGACGGACAATCAAGCTGTTCCAAAGCCTCATAATACTCGTCTCCACTCTCAATTTTTTCTGTAACATCACAATCTATACGTCCATCCAACAAAGACATAATATGACATATTATATAGGGCCTATCTAAGGGATAATTCTTACTCTCCAATAGTTCAAACCATTTCTTTGGCAACGCCACATTGGCAAGCGGAAGTGCTTTCATAAACATAGGGGCTATCTCCTCGTCTTTAAATCCGGCTATACCACACCCGATTCGGGTAACCAAAAAACGTTTTGCAGGATGCAACTTTGCAAATTCAATAAACTCGTCAATATAGGGTTTAATTTCGGATAGAGGTCCGTGCATTGTCGGAATGGCGTACGATTGACCTTGGAGTCCGACTCCCTCTCCCCATACAGCACCATACTTTTCATGAGCGATGTATGCTGCTCCGCCCAAATGGTTTCCTTGCAGATTAGAGCCAAATACAAAAACCTCATCAGATGCCAATTCTGTAACTATATCCGGCGTAATTCTCTCTATTTTTTGTTCCATTTCTCTAATTTCTTTCAGTATCGTATAAAAGTAAGATTTTATTCTAAACACTGCGCTTGTGTAGCTCTACTTAATGTCTTTCTTCCTGCATCAGTCATAAGACCTCTCTCCTCTAATGATTTACATCGGTCTATGTTGAGTTGTGTCCAATGACTTTTCGGTCGTCGAGGAGAAAGACGCTGAATCAAGCGACCATCCTCCATGCGTTTCAACGTACTATCAATCCAACCAAAACATAGAGCCTCTTCCACCACCTCTATGTATGGAATAGCATGCCATTCTGATGGTTTATGACGATAAGTAACCACCCAGCAACATCGTTCTTTCTCATGATTCGCTTCTAACCAAGCTCGCAGTTCGGCTCGACTACTCAAATGTAATAAGTTAATAACTTGCATCTTTCCCACAATAATTAATCAACAATTACCTTTCTACTCTCAGAGCCGGTTTTGACGATATATATTCCGGAGAGAGGAACAGTTAGTTCTGCAACATCGGAGTCTGTACAACTCTTTGCCACACAAGTTCCTGTTGTTGTATAAACTTCCACCAACGAGCCTCGTGTCAAATTCTGCAACACGATAGTTTTACCACATACATAGATTCTGATGCATGACTCCTCTCCCTGATTTTGCTCGACAGAAACGGTTTCACACACCACACTTCCGTTGGGAGCAAGTGGTGTAGATGTGAATGTTTCATTGCCATCTGCATCTATACACATACCAAAGAGAGTTATGTCAGAAGCTCCATCCGTTACTCGTCCAAAAGACATTCCTGACAGATGAGACTTAAACGCTATGGTGCTCAAAAGCATGGTGCTATCTCTATAGGAACCAGTCAAAGTAATAGTTTCAGCAGCAGAAACACCCAATTTAAAATTCAAGTGCAAAGGACCTTTCCCCGGAGATTTATCTGCCCACAGAAGTTTATAACCACCAGCCGGAACAACCGTCTCTACAAAACCTTTGGGAATAGTACACCTCTCTGCCTTTGTTACATTTTCGATCACCATACCGGCCAAATCCACATCGCGGTCTCCGCCATTATAAACCTCTATCCAATCCGGCTTTTCGCCACTCTCATCTTCAAGAGTTGCATTAGACGCACAGATTTCATTTAGGCAAAGTTCCGTCGGCTCAACATAATCTGTATCATACTTAAAATAGATAGAGAACTTTAACTCCTCCCCGGACTTTGCAACAGCCGTCAATTCATCGCCAACATAGTTTTTTCCATCTTCCAATTTCACTGCCACATTATTAATCTCCCACATTTCAATTTTATAGCCCGGAGGAACAATCATTTCAGCTTTCACTCTCTCGCCGGAGTACCTCCATGTGTTATATTTCAAAGATTTGATTTCCCTTTTATTGAGCAAGAACTTAAAGTCAGGAGCCTCTAAATTGGGAAACACAGGTCTTATTTTTATAACTACGCTATCATCACCCAATCCAAACTCTTTTTTCAATTGATCAACAACATAAGCCTTTCTTACCTTAGCAAAGTTACGCATCTCTTCCACGGTTTCGTTAAAATCATCCAAACTGCCGGGAGCGCCCAAGAAACCACTATTCTTGATGGTAGCACACATTTCCAATCTCGTCAAATCCCAAATAGAATCAAGCTTAGTATCAATTCTTTCGTCGGTAAACTGATTCTCTAATCGATCTAAATATTGGTCAAGAAATTTCCATCTAAAATCTTCATTCTTCAAGCAACTCTTCAATAAGGTCCACATAGGTTCATTTCCCTTCTCTTCTGTGGCAAACTTGATCATATCCTTATCCACAGCAGATGCTTTAGACAACCCGAAATCTGTGTCAAAAAGAATCCAGCGAAATCTTCCACCCTCTTTATTTCTCCAAAGTTTCGTATTATTAGAGACCCAATCAGTATTACCAACATACTGTTCAACAATTTGATAATCAACATATTCATCAATCTCCATCATCTTATCCAATTCGTTATAAAAATCTTCGCTCTCGTAATTTTTACTAACATAGTCTATCATCTTATCGTAAGCCTCTTTAGAACCTGCTTCACACTCATATCCATAACCGGCACTCACACTCAAGAAATCGATTTCATCCTTTTTGAGTCCATAATTATGTTCAACATAATCCTCATTGGTTCGTTCCGTAAGAATCATCATTCCATAAAAAACTCCATTAAGATAAAAAGAGACCGGTTGAGCCACTTGTACATCAAGGTTCATTCCTTCTGTCAAACTTTGAATAAACATATCTCTCCAACGGGGTTGAACGTATGAATATCCATTTCCGCCATTACGAAGTGCAAGACTTTCATACTTTTTATATTCGCGACTTGGGAAAAAATTATCATATTTCATTTTAGAATTTCCCGAACGTTTATTCGCTTTAATTTTCAAACTCTTGGCGACATGAATTCGGGTGCAACCGCCATAAACACCAATTTCCACCTCTTGATTATCAACCACTTTCCCGTTCAATATATATTCAAAATTAGCAGAACGCATCCAATCTCGGTTGAAGTTATACAATTCTCGATAACAACTACCTGGAACTCCATTTGTCCCCTCTACATACATCCCCAAAGAGTCGCTAAACATATCAACATTATTTACAGAAAGTGAAACAATAGGAAGTCGCTCACCCCACCCTTTGCACGCCTCATAAAACTTATCCGGAAGAATGAAACTACCTGTAAGAATTTCACTGAACAACATTCCATTTTTATAAGCTCTTGCTCGTACAACCGTACTCTTTTCTATTGCAATAGCCTCTTCATATTTGATTCCGGTCTCAATTGTAGGGGCATCTCCATTCAAAGTATAATAAATCTCTGCCCCTTCGGTAGAACAAATAAGTTCTACATTCAACCCATTCTCATATAAACCTGGAGCTGCACCGGTAAAGGACGGCATTGTTACTCGATTTTTTATCGCAGTTCTTAGTGTATCATTCTCTTTTCCCGGCGTAGGAACCATGAATCCCTCTTCACAAAAAGAGAGATGCGGATATTGCTTAGGATAGGCTATCTCCAACGTTTCATTTCCATTAGATAGAGTCACACCCCCCATATCAGCTGTTAGTTTTTCACTTACGCAGCCAATGTAATTTCCTTGCACTCGCTTAGCAGAAGCACTACTCGACTCTTCATCTCCAAAAAAGAGCAACGAATAACCTTTAGGTAAAACATGAGAAGAGTCTAAAACCAAACTCCAATCTAATTCTCCCTCCTTCTCGTTAGAGACCGTCCAACCCTTCAGATCGACCTCTTCTCCATCATTATAAAATTCTATGTACCCATCATAGTTAAATTTATCACTTACTACGGTTGATACATTACTCGGCATAATTTCAGTAATACGTATTGCCGCATTTACGTAGAAAATAGATGATACCGAAAACAATATTGAGAGAAAATTTTTCATACTATCCAAACTTTAAAATTTAAACCTATAAAACAACATTTGTAGTTGCAAATACAAATATACAATAATATGCTAATTTTCCTAATTTTAATCTACATAACTTATAGAAATACAATTTTTGATTTATGAATACAGCATTCCGAATGTGTTTAAAACACTTATTCTGCTACTACAATCGCTTTGTTTCATTGATATAAATAACTTAGCAAAAGCCAATAAAAATCATCCTACCTCCATATTTTAACAAAAAATTATCAGCCTCCCCTAACACGATAAAACAAAATTCATCAAAATAATAAACCTTATTCTCCTTTCTATTGTTCTAACAATAAAAAATAATAATATGAAAAAGTCAATTGCAATTTTATCAATTATTGCGTGCGGAGCATGTGTATCAGCCTCAGCATGCACCGGTATCTCCTTGTTTGCCAAAGATGGCAGTTATATTCAAGGGAGAACTATCGAAAATGCTCACACAGAACTTCCTAGTTTTTACGTAATTATACCTCAGGGTAAGAAGATTACCGCCTACACTCCTACCGGTAAAAACGGCATCACCTTTAAGGCTAAATATGGAGTTGTGGGACTATCGGTTGTGGAAGAAGAATTTATTGCCGAAGGTATCAATGAAGCCGGACTCTCTACCGGACTATTCTTTTTTCCTAAATATGGTAGTTATGTCTCTTACAGCGAAAGAGAAAACAATTACACCATTGGAGACCTCCAATTAAACGAATGGCTTTTAAGTCAGTTTGCCACTGTCGAAGAGGTTATCAATAACATCGACAAGGTAAAAATTGTGGGATTGGACAAATCCTCAGTGGTGCATTGGAGAATTGGAGATGCAACAGGAAGACAAGTTGTTATGGAGATTGTGAACGGCAAAGTTCATTTTTACGAAAACAGTGTCGGAGTAATAACCAACTCACCGGGATTTGAATGGCACTTAACCAACTTAAACAACTACGTCAATTTACAATCCGGCGATGCCAAATCTCAACCGATGGGGAAAGATACATTGCAACCCATGGGCGGAAATTCAGGCTTCTTAGGACTTCCGGGAGACGCCACACCACCTTCTCGCTTTGTTAGAGCTGCATTTTTCCGAGCCACTTCGCCTATGAGAGACAATGGATTGGAGACTGTTTGGCAATGTTTCCATTTGCTCAATAATTTTGATATTCCAATTGGAATTGAGCATCCACTTGGCAAAGCACCCAACATGCCAAGTGCCACTCAATGGACATCTGTAATAGATTTAACCAACAGAAAAGTCTTTTATAAAACAGCCTACAACAATAACATTCGTTGCATAGATTTAAAAAACATTGATTTCAAGAAAATCAAATATCAAGTTCACCCGTTGGATGTAGAAAAAAAACAACCCTACGAAATTGTTGAAATACACTAAAACCGTCCTTCCTTAACCTTAATCTTACTCTAAACACTTGAACAATCAGGTGTTTAGAGCTTTTTTATTAGCTATAGTGGAGTTCAATAAATTTACCTATACAGAAAAACAATCAAATGGTACTCCAAAGCTCATTAACCTCTATTTATACATTCTACACGGCTCTTTCATTTAAAAATCACATAATCGCATATCTCCCCTTACCCGATTCATTTCAAGTCGGGGAAATCTATATATATTGTATGTCAGTTCTTTATTTTTGATTTGAAAGATGAAAATTTCTTATTTTTGAGACAAAAAATGTAGTAA
>SUWZ01000088.1 GCA_015061185.1 Bacteroidales bacterium | reverse complement strand
ATTTTAAACTCTGCCCGCTTCCACTCTATGGAGTATTTGCAATCTCCTCTTTTTGATTCGGGAGACTCAAAATAGCCATTCAAGTCGGTACATACTTCATAGGTGATAATATGGTAGCGCATTCTCACTTTCACACCTGTCAGAGGTTCTGTACGGTTGGTGGCGTTGTCATTATAATATAAATATCCTCCTGCACGCCATTTTGAACTTCTGACACTCTCTTTTTCGGCAGTTTCTCCCACCAATTCGTATGCTTTTTCTTCCAACTCTTCCCAAGATAAACCATCTGAATTTCGGGTGCTTTCTCCCGACTCTTGGTAATAAATCTCATCCAATACTTCATACTCCACATTGGGCAATTCGTAATCTGCCGGCACGCATACATATTGGTAGGTTGGCACATCAATCGGTAAACTTGGATCTCTGTAATCTCCTCCCTCTCCAATCAACTCCACATCCAACGGATAGTCATAGAAGTAGAGAGTTGTATCATCTTCCAAAAGTCTTAATTCCTCCATATTTTTAGGAGAAAATTTTAGGTACAAGTGGGTAGGTTCCAATTTCTTCCCCGACCTTGTAGATTCTACACCTTGCAACTCGTTATACGCATGTTGCATAACAGATAAAGAGTAGGGATTTGGAATTTTCTCTCCCAACCGAATCTCTCCTGCTTGAAATTCTTGAAACTGGCTCGATTGGTCAAATCCTACATCTGGTTCGTCGTCTTCACATGAGAAGAAAGGCATGGCCACTAAAGGCAACATTGCCCAAAACAATCTTTTCTTCATTATTAAATAATTAGTAATTATTAAAATTTTTCACAAATGTAAAGAAGAAAATTGGAGCGAACAAGAGAATTTGGACAAATTTTGCAAAATTGTGCAGAATTACTTTACTAATTTGAAGCTTCAAGTAATCTGTTTTCCTGAAACCTGAAACGTACGATAGGGCGAATGCGATTCGCCCCAACAACTGCAACCGATACCAATATAAGACCTGCAACCAGCGTCAGCATCTTGAAACTTGAATCCTATTCCTCACTCCTCCTCAGGTTTATACGGATGCGCTTTGGCATATTCGTACTCCTTTTCGGTGATTTCGTAACGGAAGAGATAAAAGTCCGGTCCGTTTAATATAGGTACATAATTATCAAGCATAGCAAACATTTGTAAAGATAAACTATCATTGTCACTGCACAAATAGGATAAAGAATCTTCTACAACAAGAGATCCAAACCATTTAAAGGCACATGTGCTAAATCAATGCTCGTATCGATTCCTCTGCTCGGACTGTTTTACTACACGAAATAAGGTGAAAGCTTATAACCAAAAATAATACTACTTATCTGCCACCGGACGAACGGAAAGACCTATGGTTCTTAGCGTATTCACCTCGTATGTTGGAGTTGCTTTAGTAATTGAAAAATTTAACATATGCGCCTGACGACAATCTGTCTCCAATAGAGAAGAAGTCCAATACCAACCGGTTCTATTTTTACCATCCCACATTTCATATTGATTCATTCCTCCTGCCGGCAAGAAAATACAATTATCCGTATAATCCGGCACATTACTTCTTACTAACACACCTCCACAACCAGAACCTAAATAGTCTGACGTCCAAAGGAATTCACAATTTTCTACCAATTCTTTCATCTCATCAGTAGTTGGTATCCTCCACTTTTGAGACCAATTAACAGCAGCTGCATCATCCACTTGCTCCAAAGTGACCAGACCATCAACCTCCCCATTTACCGGATTATTGCAATATTTTGAAAGAGAGTCCAACCTATTTTCCACACAAAACTTATATTGATAAGGAGAATAGGCTGTAGCGTACAAGACTGAAGGATCTTTCACCTCTACTTCCGTTTCACCCCAAGCATACAATCCTCCATAATCAGTTGAAGAAGCAGCTCCTACATTTTTTGTCGCCCATAAAACACTCAATCCCAGATCCACGTACTCAAATTCGTCAATTCTACCTGATAAAACTCCCGATGACACAGAATCATTATCAAAAAAGAAGACATTTTCTACGTCATCAGTAAAATAAGTAAAAACATCACCGGAGATTAACTTGATAACCACCACTGAATCCGGCTTAAAATTGTCTGACGAAGAGACAGCCCGAACATAGGAGAGAAGATTCCTGTTTTTAAGAGTCGGAGCCATTTGTGAAGCATCTTTATTCACCGAGTAAACGTAAGATAACATACTGTTATTTTCACTCAAAGAAGAGGTAAAATAATTTGGCTCACCACTATAGTCATACGGAAAGAAAAGAGAAGGATTCTCAAATCCTGAAATATTAGAAGAAAAGACAACGCCATCTTTACCGGTAAGAATATCATATTCTTCATTTAACGAACATTTAGCGATTAATTCCTCAACCTCCTCTGCTGTAGGCATACGCCACTCACTACCCCAATTGACAGTTGCGGCATCATCTTCCGGTAAAAGAACAGTAAGACCATCCGGCTCTCCAAAATTAGTGTCCACACAATATTTATTAAATGTAATATCGTCGCCGGAAGTGCTACTAAATGGATATTCGCTAAAATCAACAAAAAAATCCTCTGTTAGAGTTGGCTCTGTCATACCCCATGCAAATTTATCTCCATGAACCAATTCAGATTCCGAACCGACATCACAAGTAGCCCACTTTACAGACAACCCTAAATCGACGTATGACTTACCTTGAATCGTACCATAACAATCAGAAACATCAAAAGTAAGATCTTTAACTGATTTACCTTCAAAATCTTTAAACGTTCCATCCGTAAATTCTACACGCATTATAGGTTCAGAAAACGCAGTGGTAACTATCAACAAAACCCAACTTATCAATAATATTTTTTTCATTTTCTTAAAAATTTATAACCTTGGTTTTCAACTTTCAATAAATATAACCCTTTAAAATCCGGTAGTGAGATTACTATGGATCCGTATTCAGCCTTAACTTGCTTTAAAACCTTTCCTTCAGACGAATACAAAATCACCTCGGTACCATCTTCAATCCCTTCTATTCTGACAGAATTCCCATCTTGATAAATCACCGACAAATTTTCTTCTACAGGATGCGTAGATGTGACTCCACTTGAAGCAAAATAGATGCTCTTAATCTCTGACATATCAAATGAAGTTTCCACGTTACCCTTTAACTCCAAGCGATTATTATTGAAAAAAAATCTCGGTGCTTCTCCGGTAGAAATTCGGTAAGTTTTTTCTTTTTTTGTCTCTATTACAACTGTATTTAAGTCAGTTGCAAATGAATGGGATGAAAAGAAAAATAAAAACAACCCCACATTACAAAAAAATTTTTTCATAAAATTACA
>SUWZ01000087.1 GCA_015061185.1 Bacteroidales bacterium | reverse complement strand
TCTATAATTCGTTTCTTTGATAATGGAGCCAACATTTCTATCATTTTATTATAAGAATACTCTGTTACAGATATAGAATTTGCCATACTTTTACGAAGCATATTATCTGTAAACCAATTTGCCATTGGCTTAACTTTAGAAAGCCACCACAAATCAGATTTTGAATAATATGCTGTTCCAAATGGTGTTGTATCAACACCTATCAAACATTGCACCTTTTTAGGATATAAATGCGCAAACATTTGTGAAGGATAGCCTCCCATTGACATTCCTACCAAGCAAACTTTTTCAATGTGTTCCTGTTTTAATATTTGATTTAAATCTCTTGCAGTATTTTCATAAGAAAAATTATTATAAGGCATAGATAAACCATGCATAGGAACATCCCACGCAATTACTATATACTCATTCTTAAAATATTCAATTTGCTTTTCAAACATTGTATGATTTGCTGTTAAGCCATGGCTAAAAACAATTGTTCCCTTAGGATCGTCTTTGGTTCTTGAAATCCAATAATGTACTTCTCCTCCAACTCCTTTAATTATCTTATGCTCCATAATCGTTCCTCCAACATTATATAAATTCTCCTAACAAATTCTAATTTTTCTTTCTCTGTACCCGCCTGTTCTGTTTTATCTCATCGATCTCGGGTACTGACAATAATATGTTGCTGCAATACCCGATATCCTCTATTTTTAAGTCTAAAAACAACGTATTATTGGTCATCATAAGTGCTCTTCCTTCTCGCCTGCTCCGGGTATACATTTATATTTTTCTTTTTTGTACCCATTAGTTCTGTGTAAATCGGTCAGTTTTGGAAATGAAGATGCAAAATAAAGTCAGTTTCCTAAAAACGACACCTTGGAATTTGTTATTCTATAATGAAAGGTTCAATATATTCCCGAATAAAGTCAACTCGATCGAATATCGTAGGTTTAAAATAGGATGATACTGCTATTACAATATTCTTTTCCGGATTGACGTATATAACATTACCACTATTTCCAATCGCTGCATATATATTCTTTTTACGGTCAATAATCCACCACAAATAACCGTAGTCCATTCCTCTAAAATGATCGTTCTCAACAGTTCTTGGCATTGTCATTTCTTCTATCCAACTCGAAGATACAATTTGAACATCATGAAATCTACCTTTATTTAAACACAACAAGCCTATTTTCGCCATATCTTCTGCCGACATACAGAGACCATATCCAGGAGTGCCTAATCCTTGCGTATCACAAAACCATATATGTCCCTTCGGCAATTTACCGATAGTAAATGCTTTATGCTCTTCTGCTGTTTCAACATAATAATTCACATGCGCCTTTATGCCTAAGGTTTCAAACAGATATGCATTTGCATAATCTACGGTTTTCATATTTGTGGCTTTATATAAAATTCCGGAAAGAACATGCAAGCATACCGTTCTGTAATCAAATTCATCTGTTAAACCCTTTCTCCCACCTAAAAAGTCAAGTGAAGCGTAAGTCCAATTATCACTTGCACACACTTTAGACCAGGGATCCCCCTTTCCTTTATATGGCGCTCTCATGGTTAAAAGATGTCGTATCGTAACATCATATATTGTCTTTTCTCCTCTTTTTACTTTATAATCAGGAAAATAGTCTAACACTTTATCATCTACGCTTCCTATTTGCCCTTTATCTATGGCAATTCCGACAAGCAAAGCCATAATGCTTTTTGTGGCTGACATAATATGAGTACAATCATCTTTCTCATAATCATTCCAAGTATCACTATAAACAATTTGATTATCCTTGATTGCCGCTATTTGACATATATTTGGCTGCTGTTTTTCTATAAAACGATGCAATTCTTCTTTATTCATAAAACCATATCTCACTTTCAAATTTTCATAAGATTTGGACGTCCTGCGATAAGCATAAGTTGATTTAAATTTGTTTTCAATAGTTTTCTACAAAAAAGATGGGTGATACGTTTCGTATCACCCATGAAAAGATTTTTCTTACTCGTTTAATTAGAAAAGTTGTCCCGGAAGTTTTAGTTTCTCTTTATAAGAAAATCCTTTATCAAATTCTTCTGCTTCGTCTTCATCCACAAAATATCCTTGCGGTGGTGTATACTCACCCGTCACACCACTTAAATATCCTGGAATCAGTTCCTTACAAAGGAAGAATGATGCATCTGCATCTTCAGGTAAATCATGATAACGAATACCAAACTCGCTTGCAAATGTAAATCCACTTTTTCCATAAAAGTTGATATTACCTTCGAAGCACAACGCTCCACAACCAAGTTCCGCTGCTTTATTCAAAGAATAATCCAACAATTTTTTCCCAAATCCCTGTCTTTTCAACTCTGGTGTAATGCAGATTGGTCCCATTGTCATAATAGGAATATCTCGTCCATCATCTGCTTTGATGTTTGCACGCATGAACATATTTTGTCCAATCAACTGTCCGTCCCTCTCCATCACAAAGTCGAGTTCAGGTACAAAAGCCTCATCGTTTCTTAATTGATTCAGCACATAATGTTCTAAGCAACCCGGACGATACACATTCCAAAAGGCTTCTCTTACTAAATTTTCAACTTCTCTGTATTCTTCTTCTCTTTCTAAACGTATAATATAGTCATTTTTATTCATTAATTTTTCCTCCTGATGATTGTTGACTGCAATGCTGGGAGGTTACGATTCGATTGTTATTCATAACCTCCCGGTTACGCAACAATCTCCAAGGTGTTGTTTTTTCTCAAACAGCAATCTCCTTAAAATATAATATTTATAATCAAGCCTTTCGGCTGGATTAACAGAAATAAAAATTCAAGTTTATCTAACTGTTTTACATTATACCCACATTACTTTCCGGAATGCAAACATTCCTTCATTTCCATCTCCAATAAAATCCTCCGGTGTATCCAGCATTGGATGTTTCTCATTAAAAAACTCTGTGATATGGAATCCACAAATATTCACATAAAAGTGGATGTTACGCTTTTCAAAATACGGAGTGCAAGTTTCCCATACCTTGGTATCAGGGTACAACTTTTCAATTGCAAACCATATTGCTTTACCGATTCCCTTTCCCTGTGTACCACTTTTTACATATAATAAGTCGAGATGGTTATGCTGGGTTTCATCATTGATTGCAACAATCACACCTCCAACAGTTTCTCCATCTAAAACCGCTTTATATGCTGCGGCACCTTTACCATTTAAGGACTGATCTATATCCTTTTCTGGAAGAATCGTTTCATCGCATTTACCGAACATATCTTCAAAGCCTTTTTGAAATGCGTATTGTATATTTTCCTTAAATTCTACAACGTCACTATCGGACATTAAGACAAGTTCAATATTCATTTTCTTCACTCCATCAATTCTCATTTTTCTCTTCCAACTATAAAATAAACTGTATTACCAATCCCACAAT
>SUWZ01000057.1 GCA_015061185.1 Bacteroidales bacterium | reverse complement strand
TTTGAAATGCTCTCTTTTCCTGTGTTTATCGGGGATGTGGGCATGTCGCAGCCTGCAAATTGACCTATAGGTCAAAATTCCTCGAAATGAATTTATAGAACCCATCTAAAAGAATCTCAAAGATGCCGAAAATAAGAGAGCGAAACTCTAAATTTTTTTTTAATAAAATTTAAACAGCTTCTAAATACTAATTTCGTAAGTTGTTTTGGATTAACTTTGGGTACTTTTTATTTGTTTTTGCCTTTTTTTAGTAACTATTTATACAAGATAAGTATATTCTGGGTGTATATTAAATTTTCTGTCGTTCTGTTTTATTTCAGTAACTTATGATTGTCAGTCTGCCACCTTATTCGTAAGGATTCTTTCTTTCGCTCTGCAATCAGTTCCCAATATATTCAGAATTGTGCTAATGAATTTTAAAATTCATATATAAATATAGTGAGATATACGAAAAACGGTCTGCAATTTTGCAGACCGTTTTTTTCTATGAGTTCAATTATCAATTAATAATTGCTATTTGCTCTTTGCGTTGCAGTGTAACTAATATTTAAAGCTTGAGCTTTTCTAAGAGCTTGTTTTACATCAGTTACAATACCCATTTTAGTATCTTTATCAACTTTCAATGATACTATCATAAACGGCTGATCATCCTCATTCATTGCTGCACGCTTTGTTGCAATGTATGATTCAACCATTTTAGGGTCATTTGCAAAAGCATCGTCCAATTGGATACGAGATTCTGAACCGTATGATTTTTGGAATTGAGCTTTGGGTTTTCCTATGTAAACATATCTAACCAAAGATTTCTTTTCCAATTTTTTCAACTCTGTTCCTTGAGGCATCTTTTGATCGACCATCAACGTAACCTCTTTCATGGATGTTGTAGTCATGAAGAAGAACAACAACATGAAAATAATATCCGGAAGGGAAGCAGTACTTACTGCAGGTAATTTTTTACCTCCATCTTTTCTAAACTTTGCCATTATTGAGCCCCTCCTTCAGCTGCTGCTTGTTGTTGACCATAATTTTTAGGCTCTGCCTCAGATATTCTCTGTGGATACACCTTTTGGATTGCCTTTTTTCTATCATCATCCAAGTCTTCAAATGCTACACCGAATTTGTTTTTTGCCAAATCATTTTGCAATTCATTATAGGCTGCCACCAATTCATTTTGCACATTTATATATGCTTGATATGATGTTCCGCGGTCGTTCTGTAAAGAAATTACGTGATCCTTTGTAATGGCGATATCACCGAAGAAAGGAATGTTTTCAACCTTCTTTGCAGGTAATGTCTCGCTATTATTCGGATTGGCAATAAATTCTTTTGCTTTTTCTTTTAAATCTCTAACATCCATCAACTCGTTATTGACCATTAATTGGTCGTTACTATTGATAAGAATCATCATCATGTTACGTTCGTTGATTTCCACCTCTTCCTCTTTCTTTTCCTCTTCAGGAACCGGAGCAGGAAGACGTCTCATCAAACCTTTGTCCGTAGCCATTGATGTTGTAACAAGAAAAAAGATGAGCAACAAGAACGAAATGTCCGCCATTGAACTTGCGTTAATTTCCTGTATTTCTCTCTTTTTTGCCATGGCTTATTAATTAAAACGTTTTAGAAGAAATCCAAATAATGTAACAATCGTAGCTATTGTAGCTAAAATTGCAGATGTAACCATGCACATGTTTGTTATTCTATATACCCAAGGCTCTTGAGGTCCTTCGTATCCAACAATGCTCATAGGAGTAGTATCTGCTCCAAAATAAGTAATACACAACATTAAAACTAAAAAGATCATTGCTACTGTTGGAACAATTACAGATTTTGGATCTTTCTTTATTTTTATAATAAATGAGAGTCCTGCAAGTCCTAAAGTTGCTATTCCTGTTACGATAATAAGGATATATATCCAATTTATCATTGAGTCAGTGTGTGTAGGAGCATCGAAACTGCCACTTGTGCATTCTACTGATTCTGTACCTCCTGCGTAGAATAATCCGCATAAAATCAGCGTAATGACCATTAGAATGGCTAACGCGATTGAAGGTATTTTTTCACTTATATTTTGCATATTAATATTTTTAAATCAAATTATTTTGTAGCATCATATTTTACGATCAAGTCCAAAAGGCTGATTGAAGAATCTTCCATTTCAGTTGTTAAAGCTTCAATTCTTGTCAAGATGAAGTTTAGGAATACTTGAAGAATCATACCTACGATCAAACCGAACACAGTTGTCAACAAAGCCACTTTGATACCTCCTGCAACGACTGTAGCAGAAATATCACCTACTTGTTGGATTTTATCGAATGCTTGAATCATACCGATAACTGTACCCATGAATCCCAACATTGGAGCCAAAGCAATACACAATGAAATCCATGTTACATTCTTTTCCAATGCACCCATTTGTACACCTCCGTATGATACTACTGTCTTTTCTACAACATCTGCACCTTCGTCAATTCTCATTAGACCTTGATACATGATTGATGCAATTGGTCCGCGAGTGTTTCTGCAAATTTCTTTTGCTTTTTCAGGGTCTCTCTCGTCCAAAGCAGCTTCTACTTTTTCTAACAACTTTTTAGTGTTAGTTGCAGCCAAAGATAAGTAGATAATTCTTTCGATACACAATGCAAGACCAATAATCAAACATAGAGCAACGAATGACATGAAGAATGCATCACCCTCAATGAATTTGATTTTTAATGCTTTGAACATACTAACCTCTTCTTCTACTGCAGGTTGTTCTTGTGCAGGAGCTGCCGGTGCTGCTACAGGAGCTGCCGCTGGTGCAGCAGCAGGTGCAACCTCTTCTGCAGCAGGTGCTGCTTCAGCTGCTTCTTCTACTACTTGTTCTGATTCTTCTTGGAAGAATTCATCGTCTTGTGCTAAAACGTTAGAAGTAAGACCAAATGTCATAGCTCCTAAAATCGCTAATGTTGCAAAAATTTTTTTCATTTTCTTTTTTTGATTAATTATTACTTTACATTATTATTATATTCTTCTGCGGAGAATGCGGGATTCGAACCCGCGATACGCTTTAGGCGTATACACGCTTTCCAGGCGTGCCTCTTCAACCACTCGAGCAACTCTCCAAAAATCGGGCGCAAGTTACTAAAAATTATGTTAAGATGGTGTCTGCTTTTTGTTTTTTTTCTCTTTTTATTTTATTTTTCTTTTTTAATATTGATTATTAATTATTTAGATTTCTATTTAAAATTATTTAATCCTCCTTTAACTCCTATTTTTTATGTTGTTTTTGATAATTTTTCCTTTAAAATATGCTCTATTATTCTTTATTATTCCGTAGAATTGTTCGATTTATCATTGTCGTAATTTCAATTTTACAAAAATCTTTTACACCAATTATCGAAACGTTCGACTGTTTCTTCTCCATATTTTTGAAGTTTATTTCGTGCCTTCTTTATATTTCGCTCTTCTCCTAAGTGCGTTTTTGAGAAAAATTTGTCCGCAAAACAGATGATTTCTTCCTCCAAACTGATTGGTAGCATCTCTCTGTGCGGTATGGGTAAATCTTCTTTTATTATATGTTCTAATGAAAGTCCTGTTCCGGTATGCCTTTCACAAACCATTGCGTGTTTGGGATAGCCCTCTTTTTGTAATAATTCACTTCCAAGATAACCATGACAAATGTAGGGAAGGTCTCCGTCACAATATAAATCGGGTGCGTATGTCATAAATATACCTATGTCGTGTAACATGGCTGCTTCCTGTATGAATTGCATGTCGGCATTGAGTTCCGGATGTTGTTGTGCGATTTTTAGTGCCTTGTCTGTTACATCGTATGAGTGGGAAACCAAAATTTTGTAAGTTTCAGAGCTGGGAGAGTAATATTTTTCAATAATTTTTATCGGATCCATTTTCTCATAATTTTATTTTACAAAGAAAATAAATATTTTTGTGCCTACAAATTTTTTTTGTTGTTATTATGATTTTAGTGGATACTCATTCTCATATTTATGAGAAGGATTTTGATGAAGATATTGCAGATGTTGTTGCTCGTATGAGAGAGCAATCTGTGTTACATGCATTTCTTCCTAATATCGATTTGGAAAGTGTTGATAGAATGTTGGCATTAAAAAATGCTTTTCCTTCGTATTTCTCGATAATGATGGGGTTGCATCCGACAAGTGTTAATGCCGACTATAAATCTGTCTTGGAGCAATTGTATCTTAATTTTGCAAAGTATGATTTTTGTGCCATAGGGGAGATTGGTTTGGATTTTTATTGGGATAAGTCGTTTGTTACTGAGCAGATTGATTCTTTTGAAACTCAAGTTGGATGGGCTGTGGAAAAGGGATTACCTCTCTCTATTCATTCTCGCAAGGCTACTCCTGAAATTATCCGTTCTCTGAAAAAATTTCAAAAATCAAAATTGAAAGGTGTTTTTCATAGTTTTTCCGGTTCTATAGAGACGGCGAATGAATTATCTTTGTTGGGCGATTTTTATTTCGGAATTAACGGTGTAGTTACTTTTAAGAATGCGGGTGTGGCGCAGGTGGTGGAACAAATTCCTTTGGACAGAATCGTTTTGGAAACGGATGCTCCATATTTAACTCCGGTTCCTTTTAGAGGAAAGCGTAATGAGTCTGCATACATTAAGATTATTGCTGAAAAAATTGCTGAAATTAAAGGGATTACTCTTGAAGAGGTGGCAACTGTTACAACGAAAAATGCTGCAAATCTATGGAATTGTAGTGAAGATTTATTTGTATAAATCCTCAAATTAAGAAACTATTATTAAAACAGGTTCTGTAAATTAGGTAGAGATGATTTTGAAGGGCATTTTTGTTCTTATTTGTTTGAGCTTTTATAATGTAAAGTAGAAAAAATTAAAAATAGAGCGTCATGAAAATTATTGCAATTGGTTGGAATTATATGGAACATAATAAGGAGTTAAATAGAGAGAATTTACCTCCGCATCCGGTTATTTTTATGAAACCTGAGACCGCTTTATTAAAAGATAATTCTCCTTTTTATTTGCCTGATTTCTCCTCGCAAATTGAATATGAGGCTGAAATTGTGGTTCGGATTTCTAAAATGGGGAAAAATATTGCGTCTAAGTTTGCTCATCGTTATTACGATGCTATTGCCTTGGGTATTGATTTTACTGCAAGAGATTTGCAAAATCAACTTAAGGTGGCTGGTTCTCCGTGGGATATATGTAAAGGTTTTGATAATTCTGCTCCTATTTCAAAATTTATTCCTGCTCAAAATCTTAATTTGTCGGATTTGTCTTTTTCTTTATCTTTAAATGGTAAAAATGTTCAGCAAGGGAATACATCTAATATGATTTGGAATATTGATGAAATAATTTCTTTTGTCAGTCGTTATTTTACTTTGAAGACAGGTGACTTGATTTTTACAGGAACACCACATGGGGTCGGTAAAATTTCTGTCGGAGACCATATAGAAGGTTTTATTGGTGATGAAAAGATGTTAGATTTTTATGTCAGATAATTTATTGGGTATTTTTTTTTATCCTAACTTATTATAAATTTGTTCAAAATTTTAATTAAGGGAAATTTATGATTAAAAATAATATTCAGTGGAGGATTGTTAGTTGGATTTTTTTCTTCCTATTTTATCCTTTCATTTGCATGCATGGTCATACATTTGGGATAAATTCAGTTCTGTCCACAGGGAAATGGGTGAAAATTCGGGTGGCTGATAATGGATTATGTCGCCTCTCTTTTTCACAACTTCGTCAGATGGGTTTTTCATCTCCGTCCAATGTTCAGGTGTTTGGGTATGGAGGAGCTATTTTGTCAGAGGATTTTTCCGGACCTTATAATGATGATTTGTCAGAGGTTGTATCTTATCAAGATGCCTCTTCTATTGTTTTTTATGCTCAAGGTCCTCGTCAATGGGAGATGATTCATACTAAAAAAGGAACAAAGTTTGATTTTACGGTTAATCATTATTCTAATTATGGCTACTATTTTTTGTTGGAGGGTAATGGAGAGACAAGACGACTTGAAGAGGAGAGTGCGATAGATGTTGGAAGTAAGGTGGTTGTTCCTATTAGGCACTATACAGCGTACAAAGCGCATAAGGTTGAGGAGATCAATTATGTACAGTCCGGTAGGGTTTGGTATGGAGACCGATTTTATGATGGTTCTTCTTTTGGGTGGACAGAATTTTTTGATGAACCCGATTCTTCAAAATTGGCTAAAGCTTTTGTTTCTGTTGCTGCCGATGCTCCATTAGGCTCTACGGTTAATGCTACAATAAAAACAGGAAATGATATATTGAGTAATTCTATTCAGATTGTTTTGTCGTCAGGACATTGTTTTGCAAGAACGGGTACTACAGAATTTGCATGGAATCCGAGAAATGAGAAAATTAATATTTCGCTCAAATTTCAAGGTAAATCATCGACAGATAATGCAACGGTAGAGAGAATAGTTTTAAATGTTCCTTGTTTGTTAAAATATCAAGGAGAAACACTCTATTTTCGGTCGTTGGAAGCAATGGATTCGTCTGTTGTTAACAAATATATTGTGGAAAATGTGACGCCATCTGTAGAGATTTGGAATATAACGAATCCTGCAGATATGACTAAAGTTCCTGCTGTGTATGAAGATGGGAAATTAACATTTTATCGTTCCTCTAAAACGTTAGAAGAGTTTGTGGCTGTGGATGTAAATGATATGGATTGTATTTCTGCCGAGTTGGTAGGTGATGTTGAAAATCAAAATTTACACTCTTTGTCTGGATACGAATTGGTTATTTTGTCTCATCCCGATTTTATTTCGGAGGCAAAACGTTTGGCGGAAATTCATGAAATGCATGATGGAATTAATGCTGTTGTGGTAACTCCCGAACAAATTTATAATGAATATTCGTCTGGGACACCTGATGCAACTGCTATTCGTTTGTTTATGAGGCAGATGTATGAGCGAAATGACAAGAGTGATACCTATTTATTGTTGATGGGTGATGGTAGTTTTGATAACCGAGCGATATTGCGCTCTGCGTCAACAACGATAAATAATTTTATTTTAACTTATCAGGGTGGAAGTTCGTATGACGAATCGGCAACATTTACATCTGACGATTATTACGGAATGCTTTCACCGACGGCATTTCAAAGTGGAAAGGTTTGCAATGGAAATATTGATATAGGAGTTGGACGACTTCCGGTTACCACTTTGGAAGAGGCCAAAGTAATGGTAGATAAAATTGAAACCTATTTGAAAGGTGGTAAGTATGGGAAATGGCGTAACAAAGTATGTTTGGTTGCAGATGACAATGAAGCTTCGTCTGCTTACAATAAATTTTATACCTACTCGGAAAATTTAGCAACCAAAGTAGAGCAGAGAAATAATTCGATGGAGGTGAAGCGAATTTATTTGGATGCATATACTCGCGTTACGGGGTCGAATGGTAATCGTTATCCGGATGTTGAAAAGATAATCAAAGATGAAATTGAGAGCGGTGTTACGGTTATGAATTACATAGGACATAGTAGTAAAATCGGTTGGACAGCGGAGCATGTATTGACGCAAAATCAGGCCGCTTCGATGTACAATGATAAGTTAGGTTTTTGGATTACTGCCAGTTGTCAGTTTACGCAATATGATGCTTTGGTTCGTTCAGGAGGTGAGGATTTGGTTTTGAATCCTAATGGAGGGGCTATTGCCATATTCAGTCCGGCAAGGGTTGTTTTCGATGATAAGAATGATAAAGTCAATCAAGCCGTATTTGAAAATCTTTTCACACGTAACGAAGACGGTACGCAGATGCGCTTGGGAGATATTTGTAGAATGTCTAAAAATCATATCTTGAACGATTCAAATAAGATGAGTTTTGCTCTTTTAGGAGACCCGATGTTACGATTGGCATATCCGGAGTGTAATGTGGTAACTGATTCAATAACTCTCTTGGATGGTGGTGTATATGATACCTTGTCTGCATTATCTGTGATGAAAGTGTATGGGCATATTGAAAAAGATAGTATGTTTTTATCTGATTTTACAGGGAAATTGAATATTTCTTTGTATGACAAAAAGATGAAACTTTATACAAAAGCTAATATCTATTCAACGGAAGCCGATATCTTAGCCAATCGTTTTGGCTATTTTGATAGAACAAATATTCTATATTCAGGAATGACAGAGGTTGAAAATGGTAAGTTTTCTTTCATATTTATGGTGCCTAAAGATATAAACTATAATTATGGGTTAGGTCGGTTGGCTTATTATGGATATGATGAGATTAATGGCTATGAGGCTAATGGAGCTTATGAAAAATTTGTTGTTGGAGGAAGTTCTGATATGAATTTAGAAGATGAAACGGGTCCGCAGGTTTCGTTATTCTTAAATTCGACTTCATTTGTCTCTCGTGATGTTGTTAATTCATCTCCTGTTTTATATGCATACGTGAGTGATGAAAGTGGAATAAATGCTTCCGGAGCCGGAATCGGTCATGACATTACATTGTCTTTACAAGGTGCGAAAGAACCGGTGATTCTCAATCAATATTTTACCTATTCGATGAATAGTTATACATCCGGACTTGTTGAGTATCAGTTGAATGATTTGCCGGATGGTCGTTATACGTTATCTGTAAAGGTGTGGGATATGCTGAATAACTCTTCGGTTGAAACGATTGAATTTGAAGTTAAGAATGGGGTGGAAGTTGAGTTGGAAAATTTGGTTGCTTATCCTAATCCTGCGATTGACGAGGTTTTCTTCAGTGTAAAGCACGATTATCCTAAAAATTTGTTGGAGTATAAATTGATGGTTTTTGATTTGTCCGGAAGATTACAATACGAAAGTGAAACCATGGAGCAGAAGGGTGATGGAACATTTGTTTTCTCTTGGGATTTGAAAGATAATACCGGCATGAAAATGCAGAATGGAACTTATTTATGCAAAGTATTGTTAAGTGCGGATGGAGAAAATTTTGCAGAAGAAACAAAAAAAATTGTCATATTATCACAATAAAAAAAGCAAAACTAAGTTTTATTAAGTAAAAATTAAGTAAATTTGCGCCCGAATAGGCTATATCAAGTAGAAAAGAAAAATTTAAATAAATGAAAAAGAATAGGTTAGTAGTGGCGTTAGCCATTTTATTTGCAGGTTCAACTGCGTATGGATTGGATGTTTCTGATGGAAGTGGAGCTTCTTATAATCCGTTACAAACGGCTGTTCCGGCCTTATCAATTGCGCCTGATGCTGTTGGTGGTGGTATGGGTGATGTTGGTGCAGCAACTGCGCCGGATTTAGCATCTCAGTATTGGAATCCTTCTAAATATGCGTTGGCGCAAAGTCGCGGTGGTCTCTCTATCTCTTATACCCCTTGGTTAAGAAAGATTGTCAGTGATATTGATTTGGTTTATTTGTCGGGTTATTTTAAACCTACTGCTAAAACAGCTGTCGGAGCCTCTTTCCGCTATTTTTCAATGGGTAAGATCAATTTAACCGGTACCCCTGATGCTCAAGGTAATATCCCTGATTTGGGTGTGGCTCAACCCTATGAGTTGGCTTTTGACGGTAGTTTCTCTATGTTGTTGTCTGAATATTGGTCTGCCGGTGTTGCTTTGAGATTTATCTATTCAGACCTTTTCAATGGTATGAGTGACGAAGATGAGTACTCTTCTGCTGTGGCGTTGGGTGCTGATATCTCTTTTGCTTATAGACGTCCGATTGTTATTAGAGAAAATGAAAGCTATGCAGGTTTTGGTATTGCATTGACCAATATTGGTAACAAGGTTTCTTATGACAACGATGTTACTCAACAGTTTTTGCCTACAAATTTGCGTTTGGGAGGCTCTTTTGAGTATGCATTTGATCAATATAATCGTTTGCAGTTGGCTGTCGATTTAAACAAATTGTTGGTGCCAACTCCTTATGGTGATAGAGAGGATTATGAATCTGATGAAGCCTATCAAGAGGCTGTTAGAAAATATGAAGATATGAGTTCTATCGGTGGTATTTTTACTTCGTTTGGAGATGCTCCCGGTGGATTTAAAGAGGAGATGAGAGAGTTTAATTTCTCTGTTGGTCTTCAATATTCATACGATAGAAAATTTATGGTGCGTGCCGGTTATTTTAATGAAAATAAGTACAAAGGAAATAGAAAGTATTTCTCTTTTGGTGCCGGTTTCCACTTGAGCATATTCGAACTAAATGCTGCTTATTTAGTTTCTATTGCGCAAACAAATCCTTTGGATAGAACATTGCGTTTCTCTCTTGGATTTGATTTAGGTGGTATCAATGCTCTTTTAGGAAGAGGTGAAGCTCAAGAAAAGTTGGAAGAATAAAATTTAGGTAGTATCATAATTACCTTTATTAATATGTTGAAATTGTTGTAAAAAGTGTGTCGAAATGTAAATTGTGGCACACTTTTTACCTTTTTTATAAGTTATGAATTTAAATATTAGAGTAGGATTTGGCTATGATGTTCATAAATTTGCAGAGGATCGCGATTTATGGTTAGGAGGAATAAAGATTCCTTCAGATAAGGGATTGTTAGGACATTCAGATGCAGATGTACTGATTCACGCAATATGTGATGCCCTTTTAGGTGCTGCAAACCTGAGGGATATTGGCTATCATTTCCCTGATAATGCTTCGGAATACAAAAACATTGATAGTAAAATTTTGTTAGAAAAAACTGTTGCTCTTTTGGAACAGAAGGGTTATGGCATAGGAAACATTGATGCTGTGGTTTCTGCTCAAGCTCCTAAATTAAAACCTTACATAGAGGAGATGAAGATGGTTTTAGCAAAAATCATGAAGGTTGATGTCGATTGTGTTTCTATCAAAGCAACCACTACCGAGAAGTTGGGCTTTGTGGGTCGCGAAGAGGGTATGGCTGCTCAGGTGGCTGTTTTGATTGCCAAATTATAAGAGTTTCGAGATTGACCTATATTGCCCTTAATGGACATAGTCTCCGGGAATCTTATGCCGTTTTGCCCTCTGCATGCCAGACAAGTGCTTATATAGAAACTTTTTTGAGTGCGAAACAAGCTCATTCCCCTTTTAGTCGTTTCAGATATTGTTCTGCTTTGTCTAAAGCTGCTAAGGCATCCTCTATTGTGTTTTTAATATCTATGTATTCTGTATTGTCCCAATTATTTGTAACTTCCAATTTTCCTAAATTGGAAGCAATTGTGGTTTCTTCGATAGAAAGGAATAGGGGGCGCAATTTATGAGCAATTTCTTTGCATCTATCGACCTCTTTGGCACTATATTTTTCTGACAATTCATCAACCTCTTTTTTTGATTCCTTTACAAAACTTGTGAGGATTTCGATTTCAGCCTCCTTATCTCCGCATGCAAATGACAATAGGTTTTGGTAATTATTGTTGCCCTCGTCAGTGGTTGAGTTTGAAACTAAACTCTGTGAAATGGAGAGGTGGGTATTAAGTGTTTGAATCAGTTTCTGTGCTGAGTAGGGTTTTGTTAAAAAGGAGGTAAATCCTCGTTGTTTCATCTCCTCTTCCGAAATGTCAGCTCTGGCAGATAGCGCAATGATAGGTATTTCGCAAACCTTTTTTATTGTTGAATTTCTAATTTGTTTTACGAAGTCAAATCCATTGATGTCAGGCATTTGAATATCGGTAAAAACGATATCAAATGTGTGGTTTTCTAATTGTTTCAAAGCAGAATCAGCACTTGTCGAGGTGATGACTTCGGTTTCTGCTTTCTTTAAGATTTCTGATATTAAAATCAATTGTGTTTCGTCATCGTCCACAACCAATGCTCGTATAGGTTCGGTTCTTGTTGTTCTTATGCTTAAATCGGTCTTTTGCTTTTCTAAAGGTAGATAAATTGTAAATTCTGAACCCTCTCCACTTTTGCTTTTTAATTCAATTTTACCTTTTTGCAAATCCACCAATTTTTTTACGATGGACAAACCTAACCCAACGCCTTCAATATTTTCTTTCCCTTTGTTTTTAATTCGTGAGAACTCTTCAAATATTTGTGTCTGGTAAGATTCCGGAATGCCTAAACCGCTATCTTTGACTACAATCTTCACATTTTGATTGTTTTGGGTAGTATTTGTATTTTCTACCAGCAAAGATATCTCTCCTGCACCTGTAAATTTAAAAGCATTAGAAAGTAAATTATTGACTATCTGTTTTATTCTCAATGGATCTCCGATAAATTTGCTATCCATATCAAAAAGACATTTATAATCCAATTTTACTCCTTTTTTTTCGGCAATAGGAAGAAAACTATTATGAATATCGTCAAATAATTCTTTGATTGAAAATGGGATTAAGTTTAGCTCGAATACTCCTTTGGAGAGTTGTTCGTTTTCAAGAATATTACTGATAAGTTGCAGAATCTCCTCAGAGGATTTTTGCATGTTTTGGAGGTAATATCGTTGTCTCTCGTTTAGAGTGGTACTGTTCATTAGTTCTATGTAGCCAATTGTGGAGCCAAGCGGAGCTTTCATATCATGGGAAATACTTAGCATCAACTTTTCTTTATCGTTCAGTAGTTTTTGCATATCGTTGTTGGATTTCTCCAATTCCATCCGGTATTGTTTGCTCTTTGTAATATCGTTGCTTATGATGTAGGTGAAAATTATGATTAAAATTACTGCGATGATTATTGCAGCAACAAGTTGTTTTGAGATCTTCTTAAATCGTTCTTCTCTTAGTTGTAGAATCTCTTCATACTCTTTTTCTCCTTCTGTTTCTATATTTTTAAGTATTTGTTTGATTGATAGAGTGATAGAGTTGTTTTTTGTTCGTAACTCAATAACATTTTCTGTCAATTCTTTATCTATATCTTTTTTCTCTTCTAATAGGGTCTGTTTGATTTCATTCAGAAAACTATATAGCGAGTCTGTTGGGTTGTAATGCCGGATGAGCGAGTCTCTGATGATCTCTTCTGAAGAGTAGGTGAGCAATGTGGTATCAGCCTCTTCTCGTGAGAATAACAAGAAAAATCGTCGGAAGAAATTCATGCGTTTCCTTTTTCTTGGCTCTATAATTGTATCTTGTTTGATTGTTTTGGTACTGATAATCTTTTCATATTCTTTGACACCTTTATTGTCATCTATGATTCCTAATAGGTTTTTGTTATAAATTAGTTCCAATTCATCTTGATTGGTTAGTCGCATTAACTCGACCAAGGTCTGTTCCTTTTCAATCATCAAATCTTGTATGCTGTCGATTTGACTGATATGAGTTGCTGAACAATAATTTTTCAGACGTTCTAAGTCTAAAGAGGCTTTTGCAATATCTTTTTTGTATGAGTGAAAATCGTTGGTGTCGATTATCATAGGACCGATATGGCTCTCTGCATTAAATAGGTGAGTGAGAGTACTATTTATGCATGCTCTCTTTTCAGACTGTTCATCATTGGTGTCTGTTTCTGTAATTAAATTTTTTACATCTATGGTTGTGTAGATTGTAGCAGATATGAGGATAGCCGCAAATAATATATATCCGATAACGAATTTTGTCTTTGTTTTCGCAAATGCATTGTTGGGCCGACTCATAGATTCATGTTGTAAAGTTTCAACTTGTTATATAAAGTTTTTCTGTCTATTTTAAGGAGAAGAGCTGCTTGACTTTTGTTGTTATTGCACATCTCCAATGCCTTTAAAATTTGAGATTTCTCAAACTCTTCATCGTGGAGTGCGTTAGAATTTATCTCCTCGCTCTTTTTGTTTTTCAATTCCTGAGGCAATATATCTGCAGAAATGTATTGCTCTGTAGTAAGAAGGACCGATCTTTTTATTACATTTTTCATTTCGCGTAAGTTACCCGGCCAATGGTATTTCTGAATTATTTCCATTGCTTCGTCTGTAAATCCTATTACCTCTTTTTTGAACTCTTGGTTTCCTTCGTTCAAAAAATAGTTCGAAAATAACGCTATGTCTTCATCTCTTTCTCTTAGGCTTGGTACCTGAATTGAGAATTCATTCAAACGATGATATAAATCGTCTCTGAATTTTACGCCAACCGTTTCGCTAAGATTTTCGTTCGTAGCTGCTATGATTCGGACATCCACTCGGATGTCATCGTTGCTGCCAACCGGACGAATTTTCTTCTCCTGTAATGCTCTAAGCAGTTGCATTTGTGTCTCGGAAGAAAGATTGGCAATTTCATCCAAAAATAATGTTCCGCCATTGGCCATTGCGAAATAGCCGGTTTTATTTTCTATTGCTCCGGTAAATGAACCTTTGGTATGACCAAAAAATTCGCTTGCCGCCAATTCTTTGGGAATTGTTCCGCAATCTACAGCTATAAAAGGGGCTGATTTTCTGGCACTTTTGGAGTGAATCAGATTCGCAATATGCTCTTTACCGGTTCCACTTTCTCCGGTTATTAATATGCTCATCTCTGTTGGTGCAACGATATCCACATATTCATACAATTTTTTAGATAATGCACTGTTCCCCTTGATGTAATTGATGGAAACCGGTGCTTCTGCCTCCTTTTTAGAGGAGAGTGCCTCCTGAATTTTTTCTAAAAGAATGTCAGGGTTGATTGGTTTGGGGATATAGTCAAAAGCCCCTTTTTTTATGCTGTCAACGGCTGTTTGAATGTCTGCATATCCTGTAAGCATGATGAAAGGAATCTCTTTCTTTTTGGAGTGTGTCCATTCCAATACATCCATTCCGCTTCCATCCGGAAGACGCAGGTCAGACAAGATTAAATCGTAACTGTTCCGCTCAATCATATTTTTGGCAGAACTTATTGTACTTGCATTTTCTGTTTGAATTCCTTTCTTCTTTAGCCAGGTTTTTAACATCAGACAGAATGTAATATCATCTTCAATCAATAATGTATGAATCATATCCCTTACAACTTTTCTACAAAAATAAGAAGTTGTTTTGAATTTTCAGCTTTTATCAACGCTTATTTTTCTAAAGGAGGGGGTATATAGATTCATTTCGAACTGTTTTAGAATTTATTTCAGGTAAATTGATGGAGGAAGGAGTGAGCTGTGCGACTGTTTTTTTATTTAGAAGTTGTTCAAATTTTATTTCGAGCATATTTGTGAGAAATCTGCCTTGGTCTGATTTTTTTTGAAATATTACCATAAAAAATGGGCGAAATTTTAATAAGTTATTATATTTTTGCATTCGCATTTAAAATTTGTTCGTATGCTGACAATGTTTTTGAAAGGTTTGTTGATAGGAGTATTTGTTTCTGCTCCCGTAGGTCCTATTGGTGTCCTATGTGTTCAGCGTACATTAAACGGTGGTAAATGGCATGGTATTTTCACCTCGTTAGGGGCTATCTGTTCCGATTTACTCTATGCTATTATTGCTGTTTTTAGTATGTCGATTGTTATTGACTTCATAGAGTCGCATCAATTGTTGTTGCAGATCATTGGAACTCTCATTGTTTTTGTATTCGGTTTGTACACCTACGCCAATAATCCGGTGAAGAAAATGCAAAAGATGAATGGGGGAAATGCTAACTATATTCAAGATTTTCTCACCTCTTTTGGATTGACGATAACAAACCCGTTGGTCATATTTTTATATATTGCTCTTTTTGCTAAATTAGGCTATATAACAGAGGAGACTACCTTTTTGCAGAGTCTTTGTGGTATCGTTTTTATTATGTTGGGTGCCTGTTTTTGGTGGACTCTCTTGGTGGTTATTGTCAACTATTTTAGAGGCAGAATTAACCTGCGAGGATTGTACGTCGTCAATCGGGCTGCCGGAATTGCTCTGATGATTATTGCCATTATCGGTGGTTTTGCTTTTTGGCTGTAATCGTAACTCTATTCTTTCAATTTTTTTACCTCCTCCAATTCCATCTCCGGAATATGTACAAAGTAATACCATAATGCAAATGGTACTACTATTATCAAAATTCCTATTAAGCATCCCTTATTTTCACTCATAAGTATCCCGTTTTTATAGTGATTTACTAATTATCGGTTATGACAAAGTCTCAATTGGAGGATGTTGAATTTTCGTTGCTGACAATCCTCTTATTGCAAAGGTATTTATTTTTTATACGACAACTCGTTTGTTCGCTTTATTTTGAAATTATTTTCACACTTGTTCGTTGACTCAATATGTTTTTTAGTTTAAATTTGTTTTTCTCTCTATTTATTCTTAAGTTTGAAAATCATTTTATTTTTGGGGATAGAAATTTTTCAGCCCTGAATGCATGGAATTTGCTTGCAATGTCAATATTTCAAAACTGATGATTGCTTAGTATATTTTGATGTTTAATGTTTAGAGGTTGTTTGAAATTTATTTCGTGCATATTTTTAGAAGTTGTTTAAATTTTATTTCGAGCATATTTGAGAGAGATTTTTAAATCTATTTTTAGTCTTCTTTTGCAGAAAATAGTGGACTATTATCAAAAAAGGAGAATAAAAATAGGTTTA
>SUWZ01000013.1 GCA_015061185.1 Bacteroidales bacterium | reverse complement strand
TGTGCTTTGCTGTCTGAATCAAATATATTCAAAGATCACTTTCTTTCTTTTTTCTAACCACCTTCGTAGTCAGGCTTCCTTTTCAAAAGCGAGTGCAAAGATAGAACCTTTTTTATTCCCTACCAAATGTTTTGACGAAAAAATTTTGAAAGTTTTGAAAGTTTTTTCTTAACTCGCTTATAATCAGAATGCTATTTTTAAATGATTTTTGAACTTTTTTCTCCCTTTTGCGTTAGCAATTCTAAAATTGACCAAATTTTGCCGAGAAATGAGGGTTTAGGTTTGTTAGCGTAGGGGCGAATCGCATTCGCCCTGTTTTTTGTATTAGCGATATTTATCCTCGATAGTGTAATATGTATTTCGTGCGTTTCAAGGTGCTGACGCACGTTTCAGGTTTCAGGTTTCAAGTTTCAGGTTTCAAGTGACAGCGACCTGACACATCTCCCTGCCTGGAAGGCAGTACTGAGCGAAGCGATGGTAGCCTGGGACACAGTCTCAGGAAAATAGCGATGGTAGCCCAAATCACAGACATGGCTAACAGATAGCCCCATGTTGCCCTGCATGGAAGGCAAAAAACAGAAACCAGAAACCATAGACAGATATTAACATATTGCAACTACCTGACTCCGCTCAGTTGAATCCTAAATCCAACTGAGCGGAGTCAGGTAGTTGGTTTCATCCTACAATACTACTTTTATAGCAGAATTCTTCGATTTTATCAAGTAACAACCCGACTTCAAATCCGTATGAACAGAACCTTCCACCGATATAGTTTTTATAACTCGACCTTGCAAATCATAAATTACGACAATTTGTTTTTCTGCTGAATATAAATTCAAGGAGTCATCTTCATCTACATAGATTTTCAAGGAGTTATCATCAGCGGAGGATAAAATCTCTAAAGTAGATTCCGGAAGAACAAAAGATCGTCGAGCGATAGTTCCATCAAAATCATTTATTTTATAAATTCCTCCATTTTCATCACTAAGTTTCAGAACCAGATAATAACTTCCGCTAGGGAACCCCTTGAGAGCAACCTTCAAGTCTGCATCCACATCGCCAAATGCATCTATAGTCAAATCTAAAGCTTGAAGCGAAGCAATAACTTGGTCTCTATTATCAAAAACATCAATCAAAAGCGCCCCATTAAAATCATTTTCGCTCTGATTGTAGATTTTGGAATCAATAAATATTTCATACTCCTGACTTAAACTATCTACAGCTACAAAAAAATCATCCATCTGTCTAAAAACAAACGAATCGTTGGTCTGACTTGATTCTACAACTACAAAAGATCTTGTGGAAGTTGTATCGTTTCCATCTACAACGTTATATTCATTACCATCCCCTTCACGAAGTATAACTTCTACAAAATATGTACCAACTGCAACATTCTCTAAATTAAACTTCCATTGAAAACAATAAGAACCCCAAGGAGCCAATTCAATCAAGTCTCCCTCCAACACACTAAGTATATCACCAGCCTCATTAGCAATTTTTAGGTAAAGCATTCCACTCACTGTATTTTCACTAACATTCGTTAAACAACCATCCACACTAACTGAATCTTCAACGCAAACAACAGAAGGAGAGGCTGTAAAATCACCCGGCCACTCATAGACTAATTTAGAATTAGGAGAATCTTGAGACAAATCCACCACAATTTTTCGAACAGCGGTAGAATCATACAAATCCCGGATATTATAAACATTTCCATCATAGTCCCTCGCTTTAAATGTAATATAGTAAACACCATTAGGAACATCACCTAACGCTATATATCTTACTGATTGTTGAGTAACAGAACCTGAAATACTCAAAGTATCCTCGTAAATCACGCCTATAGAGCTACCATTACTATCCAACATCTCAGCAAAAAGAACACCTTCAAATTTTTCCAACCCGAGATTAGTGTACCTCGCACCTATCTCAAGATAACCTAACCGACTCGAAACAGTATCTTTTGTAATCTTAAAATAGTCGGGTTGTTTAAATACAAAATCGTAATAGAAAGATCCATTTTCATTTGGAAAAATATCAACCAATACTTTATGGTCAAAAGAATAATCATCAATTTGACCATTAATCGAATCATTAATTGGGACGATAAAATCTACTGAAAAATAGCCATCATAATAACCACCCCAGCCGAAATTAAAATGATAAAATCCGTCTTCATCATATCCATCGCATACAAAAGCATGCCCCTTTGTTATGTCTTCATTCTTACCAGAATAAATAATAGGGTAACCCCTATCTAGCTGTCCTTTTAGAAGTTCATGCCATTGGTCATCAGTACAATATTCTCGTTTAACTATCCTTAAAGATTTATCATAATCAAAATAGTTATATAATGCCTTTGCCACATCATCTATTAATGCCCCGCTAGCGGTTGTATCATAATCCGTATGAATTGTAACACCACAATGATATAGCAACTTTGAAACAGCATCAGCCTCAACTTTTGAAAACTCACCATTATAATTGTCCAACATATTTTCCCAGTCATACTCTACATCCAACGAGATTGACGGAATTGAATAGTTATTTGTGGCGGTCAGATAGGCTTTAGTACTCCCCGTACCTCTCTTAGGATAGTTATAATATTTCATAATCTGAGCCATGGCAACAGCCACACAGCCGGTCGGACTATTTTCCGGACAAAGCAAATTGTAGGGCTCATATTGAGACCACTTGGTACTTAAAAGAGGTTCTACCGACTGTGCACCCCTTGTTGTTACAGGAACTTCGCCAGACCTCAATTGCGCCCAGTTCGCCTTATCTATACTCTCTTCATCGGTTTTTGCAAGAAGAGAATCGGCATCCGCATCAATACTATTCAACCAACCGATAAAAGCGACAACCTTTTGCGCTTCAAGGTGGATGGCTCCCGTTTTTGAATACCCTAAAATTGGTGTCAGATTATCATTGGCTGCAACAATTACATAACCATCTTCGCTACTATTAAATATATAACAGTTCTCTCTCTTTACATCAGACAAACTCAGTTCCCCGGTTATCCCTTTTTTAGCGCAAAAAACCTCTGCAACACTTTTTGCATCACTCTCAGTTATAGGTGCTGCCTTAACAGAAACAGCCAATAAAGTGAATAAACCACAAATAATTAATCCTATTTTTTTCATACCCTTATATTTTTATGGTAATTTCTACAAATTAAGTTATGTGATTACAAAAAATCTAAACTTTTTCTAAGAAGATATATAAATTTTATTAAACAAATATACTCGAAATAAAATTCAAACAATCTCTTAATATAGAATAGAAATTTATAGAAGTTACCCGTTTTAAACAACTATACAAATATATGTTAACACAATCTGAAATTCAAATTTAAAACTAAAATTATCAAAATTAAACGCAAAATTTTCAAACGCAATAAATTTCGGTCCAATTCTATAACAACAGAAAAAACAAGTCTGATCTATAAATCTTAGCAATAAAAAAAGGAACTCGACTAACAATCAAGTTCCTTATAAAAAAAGAGTAAACTCCTTATCTCAAAATACGCTTAATACGATTAGCCTCCTCAATCAAATGACGCAAAGCCACCTCATCATGCTCTTGAATAGCCGTTTTGAATTGCTGCAATTTATCCATATAAGAATCCAGAACAGACAACACATTCTCTTTATTTTGTAAGAAAATTGGCGTCCACATATCTGCATTACTTTTTGACAACCGAGCTGTAGAAGCAAAACCTCCGGAAGCCAAATCAAAAATATTTTTCTCATTTTTCTCTTTATCCAAAACCGTTAAGGCAAGGGCAAACGAGATAACGTGGGAGATATGAGAGACGTAAGCCGTATGAACATCATGATGAGCAGCACGCATATAGATAATACGCATATTCAAACAGTCATACATTCGCCTAACAAGTTCAACAGCTTTATAATCAGAATCTTCCGCATTACAAATAATTCCAGCTCTACCGGCGAACAAATTAGGGATAGCAGCCCAAGGACCGTTGAACTCTGTACCCGCCATCGGATGCGAAGCCACATAATTCCTGCGTTTGGGATGATAGTGAACCGAGTCATTCAATTTCTCTTTCGTTGAACAGACATCAGTTACCACCTGATTATCATTAATTTTGTCCAATACGTCAGATAACATTTTTAGAGCAGCACTAACCGGAACTGATATAATAATTAAATCGCTCTGCTTAATTAATTCATCGTACGACACTATTTCGTCAACCAAACCGATACGCTGAGCAGTTAAAGCATTTAACTCAATATTATCACAACCAATAAAACGATCTGCAAATTTATTTCTTCTTAGATCGATAGCCATCGAGCCACCAATCAAACCTAAACCAATAATTCCAATAGTCATAACTCAAACAAATTTTAATCAACCATTTTTACTTAATGATGCCAAATACGTCTCATCAATAATCTTAATCTTCCTTCCGTCCAATTCAATAATTTTCTCTTGAGCCATCCAGGATAAAGTTCGAATAGCATTAGATGTAGTCATATTAGAAAGACTTGCCAAATCTTCGCGAGAAAGATGAACGCTCAATGTTGCATTATCCTCTTCAAATCCATAATTATCACGAAGAAATAGTAACGACTCAGCCAAGCGTCCACGCACATGTTTCTGCGTTAGTGAGACAGCTCGTTTATCTGCAATTCCTAAATCGACAGACAATTTATGAATAAAGTACCAAGCCAATTTGCTATTATTCAAAATCAATGTTTTGATAACCTCACGAGGAATCATGTAGATTACAGAAGATTCAAACGCACAAGCATTGGTCACAAAATTCTCTTTTGCAAACATTGCTCTATAAGCTAACATCTCCCCGGGTTTTACCATACGAACAATCTGACTTCTACCTCCGGAACCGGTTCTGAAAATTTTTAATTTTCCCTTCGCCACACATAAAACGTGGGTTGGGAGTTCTCCTTCACAATAAACCATTTCATTCTTCTTGTAAACTCTTACAAGATAGTTATCCTTTAAATAAGCTAATTGTTCGTCTGATAAAAGACTCCAAACATCAGAAATCGTCTCTATGCTATCAAACTCTATATCATTTTTTTTTGCCATGACAAAAACTATTTGTTTTGGGTACAAAAGTAGAAAATTTAGAGAAAACTCCAAATATTTAGAGATAGTTTATGCTAAATAACAGAATTTAAAGACATTCTAAACTCCTACCTATCCACTATTTAGCAAATAACAACTCTCTGTACTTAGGCAAAGGCCAAATATCATCATCAATAACCAATTCCAACTCATCAATATGCGAACGCAGTTCCATCATTGTCGGACGAACAGAGGAGTCATACAATTCAGCTTTTCTCTTTTCACATTCAGATGTATTGGCAACATATCGCTCTTCAATCATGCGCTTAGATAATTTTTTAATCGCCGTTACATGAAGCGAAATTTCACGAATCAAATCTTTACGATCCGCGGCCAACTCCTCAAACTCTTCAAGATCAAATAGTTGCTTAAGTCCGCATAAATTTTCAATCAATCTATTTTGATATGAAACGGCAGTTGGAACAATATGATTAATAGCCAAATCTCCCAAGATACGCGATTCTATTTGCACTTTTTTAGAGAACTTCTCATACTCAACTTCCACACGACCTTTCAACTCTACCTCGTTAAATACACCCATGCCAATCAACACCTCTTTGGATGAATCGGAGAGATATTTTGCGATTGCTTCGGGAGCAGAAGTAATATTGCTCAAGCCTCTCTTTTCAGCCTCTTTTCTCCACTCTTCAGAATATCCATCTCCCTCGAAGCGTACTGGTTTAGACTCAATAATCAAGCTCTTTAAAACCTTAAAAATTGATTCATCTTTACTCTTACCCTTAGCAATTAGGGCATCAACATCAGCCTTAAACTGTGTTAATTGATGAGCCACAGCGGCATTCAATGCAATTATTGAGGCTGCACAGTTGGCAGAGGAGCCAACAGCTCTAAACTCAAAACGATTCCCTGTAAAAGCAAAAGGCGATGTCCTGTTTCTGTCTGTATTATCTATCATTATATCCGGAATACGAGCAATACCTAATTTCAGAGCGGTTTTTTCTTCCGGAGTCATCTTATTATCTCCCACCTTTTCTACAAGGTTATCCAACATACGGGACAAGTTTTGACCTAAAAAAACAGACAAAATCGCTGGAGGTGCTTCATTTGCTCCCAAACGATAAACGTTACCTGCATTCATAATAGAAGCTCGCAACAAATCCTGATGCTTATAGACGGCCGCCATTACATTCACCAAGAAGGTGATAAAAAGCATATTTCCCTTAGGATTTTTGGCAGGAGAAAAAAGATTAATACCCGTATCAGTACATAAAGACCAATTGTTATGTTTTCCGGAACCATTAACACTGGCAAAAGGTTTTTCGTGCAATAAAACTTGGAAATGATGTTTACGAGCTATACGTTTCATGAGATCCATCACAAGTTGATTATGGTCATTAGCCAAATTCGCCTCCTCAAAAATAGGAGCAAACTCAAACTGATTAGGAGCCACCTCATTATGACGAGTCTTTAATGGAATACCCAATTTATGAGCTTCAATTTCCAAATCCCTCATGTAGGCAGTAACACGCTCGGGAATAGAACCAAAATAGTGGTCATCTAACTGTTGCTCTTTTGCAGAAGAGTGTCCCATCAATGTACGTCCTGTCATGCATAAATCCGGACGTGCATTGTAGAGGGCAGTATCAACCAAAAAATACTCTTGTTCCCAACCCAAATTAGTGGTAACCTTAGTGATATTTTTATCAAAATACTGGCAAACCTCAACCGCAATTTTATCTACAGCCGAGAGAGCTTTTAGCAAAGGTGTTTTATAATCTAAAGCCTCGCCGGTGTATGAAATAAATATAGTAGGAATACACAAAGTTGACCCCACAACAAAAGCAGGTGAAGATAAATCCCAAGCTGTATATCCTCTTGCTTCAAAAGTATTGCGGATTCCTCCACTCGGAAAAGAAGAGGCATCCGGCTCTTGTTGTATCAACACCTTCCCGGAAAAACGCTCAATCAATTGATTGTCATCACCAAAATCAATAAACCCATCATGCTTTTCTGCAGTTCCGTCTGTCAAAGGTTGAAACCAATGAGTATAATGTGTTGCACCTCTCTCCTTTGCCCATCGTTGCATACCCGATGCTATCTGATCTGCGACATTTTGGTCGAATAATGTTCCTTTGTCAACAGCAGCAGAAAAAGCTCTAAAAGCCTCTTTGGACAAATATTGCTGCATTTTGTCTTTTGTGAACACATTAATCGCATAATAATCTGATAAATTGGGTGAAGGAGGAACCACCTTCAAAGGTTTGCGTCCATACAACTCTCGCAACGCATTAAATCTCATTATTGCCATACTCTTATAGTATTACGTTAAAAAATCACCCCTATTACAAAACACGATTTGCATTTTATTGAAACCTACTAAAACATCATTCGATATTAAAAAGAAATTCAAAAGAAATACAAACACCCTCAATTTTTAGGGGTCTCGTTGCAAAAATAAGTATATTTTTGAAAAACACCCCCTATTTTTAGCAAGTATTTTATAAAAATCCACTGTTTTTAATAAAAAAAGAAAAAAAATCCACAATATAAATTTATAGAATCGGCCTATAAAAAAGAGAGAATTTTTTGAATTTTAGTCTCCATTGGCAAGGTAGCATCAATCCAATGAATTGTAAATCCTCTTCTCTCCATCCCCCGAAACCAAGTCATTTGTCTTTTTGCAAACTGATGAATAGCTATCTCCAATTCTGAAACCATATCATCATAAGTCATTTTCCCTATTACGTAGTTGGTCAAATATTTATATTCCAATCCATAATAAATTAAATCATCGGGGGAAACTCCACTCGCTAAAATATTTTTCACTTCATCCACCATTCCTTCGTCTAACCGACTCCTTAGCCTTTTAGAGATTTTTTCTCTGCGCAACTCTCTCTCTATATCGACCCCAATCACCAAACTATTGATTTTAGGAAATTCCGGAATCTCCGCTTCATGTTCCAAATAATATTCCTCTATTTCTATAGCCCTAATTGCACGCTTCTTTGTATCAACATCTGTTGTATTATGCAACTGCTTGTAAGTTTTTAACTTTTCGGTCAATTGTAGCAATTCATACCTCTCCAATTCTGCTCGCAGTGAAGGATTTTCAGGAACAGGAACTAATTTATACCCTTTTAAGATAGATTCAATATAAAGTCCTGTTCCCCCACACAAAATAGGTTGTCTTCCCTTTTGTTGAATAGCATTATAAGCCTGCAAAAAATCACGTTGATACTCAAATAGATTGTATTTATAACCCGGTTCAACAATATCTATAAGATGATAAGGTATGGAAACTCCGTCCACAATATATTCAGACAAATCCTTTCCGGTACCAATATCCATCGAACGATACACTTGACGAGAGTCGGCACTAATTATTTCCCCATTTAGCTCAAAAGCTAAACGAGTGGCCAATGATGTTTTTCCACTTGCTGTCGGACCCAATATGGTAATTAAATCATACTTCATTCAAACGATTTTTTATAAAATGGTGAGAAGTAAAGGTAATAAAAATTATTAAAGATAGTAAACCTAAAATTGCGCCAAATAAAAAAGTGGTTGAAAAGGAGGTATACTGACTCAGCATTCCACCCAAAAACAAACCAATACCAATACCAATATCCCAAGAAGTTAGATAAGTAGAGGTAGCTGTTCCCCTTTTATTGGCAGGAGCTAATGCCACAAAGAGAGAATTCATTGCAGGGAATAATGTTCCATATCCTACTCCTATCAAGAATGCCGACAAATAGAATGCCTTCACCAATAACGTCCCCTCTATTGAGGAATATCTAAGCATAGAGAGTAAAAAGAAAGCCATGATGGCAATAGCCATACCGACCTTAATAACACGTAAGAGATAACCTTTATCCACCTGTTTACCAGAAAACAAACGAGAAGAAGCAATCCCAAAAGCCAAAGCCATATAAAAGAAAGAAGAATCCCCCTGCAAATTCAGTTCTTTTGCATAAAGTGCTATAAATGAAGTCATAATACCGTAAGGGAAAGCCAACAGCATTAAATTAAATCCGGCAGGCACCCCCTTTTTCAAGACAAAACGATCTAAAGAAATTTTTTCTTGGTTCTTAACTACATCTCGTTGCTTCGTCTTTACGAAGGAGCCAAAAAGAAAGGAAAAAGAACAGACAAAAAAAGATACATAAAAAATGGTCTCAAAACTATAGTGATTCAACAACCACAATCCAACCATAGGACCGGTAGCCATCGCAAAATTGTTTGATAATCCATAATAACCCAACCCCTCTCCTCTTCTACTCGCCGGCATAATATCTATGACAATTGTATTGCTTGATATAGAGACCATCCCAAAAGCAAACCCATGTAAAATACGAAGCACAGCAAATAGAAAAACAGTTGACACAACAGGGTATCCCAAAAAAAGAGAAACAAAAAAGAAGAGAGCCAACAAATAGAGTTTCTTTCGAGGGAAGGCATCAACCAAATAGCCGGAGAAAGGACGTATAAAGAGACACGCAAGGGTGTAGCACGAAAGAACAGCACCCACTACCGACTCTTCAACCGAAAATTTTTGAATTAAATAGAGTGCCAAAAGAGGCATTATCAGATAAAAGGAAAAAAATAGCAAAAAATTAGCCATCCAAGCACAAATGTAACTTGAAGTAAAGAGTTTTTCTTTTGTTGTTATATTGCTCATACCTTTAATCCACTCAACTAATCAATATAATCTTTCATGAAAACGAGTGCAAAGATACGATAAAATGCATCGAGAACAGACCATAAAACAAAAAAATTAGATCTCAGCTTAAAAAATCATCAATAACAGAAATAAAGTTAATCTTTGTTAATATTTGCAAAAATATATTTCGATATTTTAAATGAAGAATAAAGAAAATTCCCTCTAAACAAAGATGATTGAATAATATCAAAACGAAAGCATTTCTGAGTTTTTTTTCAATATTTTGTCAAACAATCAGAATGATTATAAAAAAAATAAAATATTTATTGTAACTTTGCACTCGTTTTTACAAAAACACTAGAAAAAGTGTAAATAGTTGAGAAAGAACAACAAAAGAGTGAAATTAATAAATTAAGATTTAAAATATGAGAAATTTTCTAATAACGACTTGGATTACATTGTCGTTTCTGATGTTAGGTATGACTGCAAATGCAGCCATTCAGTCGGGCACTAGCGGAGGTACAAAATGGACACTGGATACGGAAACCGGAGTGTTAACGATTAGTAAAGGAAGTGGAACCAGTACCGGAAATTGTTGTGGTGAATGGACTGAGTATTGTAATACAGGTAGTACTACCAATCCATGGGTTCGAAAAATTCTTGGTAATCCTTATCCTAGATATAATATCACTTCAATTGTTGTGGAAGAAGGTGTAACTGAATTAGGGACTGCAATATTTTGGGGATTAAAAGATGTAACAAATGTAAAATTACCGGAATCTTTAACAACGATTGGCTACGAAACATTCCGAGATTGTTCTAAATTAGACTCCATCTACATTCCAAAAAACGTTTGTACATTAAAGGATAGGTGGGCTACAGATTGTGACTCCTTAGCCGTTATTGAGATTGACCCTGAAAACAAGTGTTTCTTCACTGATAAGTACGGTGCTGTATATAGCAGCGACTCTACCACCCTTGTTAAAGTTCCACAAGACATGACAATCGGGGAACTCACCATCATTGAAGGCGCAACAAAATTTGCAACAGATGCCTTGTACCAACAAGTACATCTAACTCAAATTCGTTTACCGGAGAGTATGACCACAGTGCAATATGGAGCATTGGATGGCATGACAAGTCTTAAAAATATTTATTTTGAATCTGCAACAGCTCCAACTTTCGAAAAAACTATCGGGAATGGAACAAACACAGAGAACTTAGTCATCTACATTCCATGTATTGACCCTGAAGTCCCTGGTCGAGAAGAGGAATTTCAAAAAGAAACCGGCATCTCAGTAGAGAGTATACAATTATTTTTGAATACCTACGACGTACAAGCAGTTCCGGAAAATCAAAGAAAAGGAACCACTCAAGTGATAAATGCCACTTCGTGCGAAGATCATACGGTAACAATTATAGCCAAACCTAACCCCGGCTACAATTTCCTTCGTTGGGAAAGTAACATAAGTAATGAAATTATCACTGAAGCAAAATACCAATACAATTGTAAAAGAGATGAAATATTCACAGCCTATTTCTCTAATGGCTCATTCCAAATCAATGTAACAACAAACATCGGAGATGATGGAACGACCTCAGGAATAGGTGATTACGAAATCGAAAAAGAGGTGGAAATTTCAGCTTCCGCTAAAAAAGATTGTTATGAATTCATAGAGTGGATGGATGGTGTTACAGAGAATCCAAGAACAATTACAGTAACTGCCGACAATCCTGATTACAAGGCTATATTCGAGAAAAGGCAACAAGCCATAACAGCAACAACTAACAATGCTCAACAGGGTAGTGTCACTCTATTTAACGAAACAGAAGAAAAGAGTTTTGAATCAGGAGGATATGCTTTATGCAACGATTCAATCACATTAACGGCAACTCCTCAAACAGGTCATCACTTTGTAAATTGGAACGGAAATAATGGTCTCTCAAATCCAATCTACGGTTTTCATGTGAGTGAAGATGCGACATACACAGCCAACTTTGCCATCAACAATTACGAGATAAACTTTGTAAATTACGATGGAACAATATTGCAAACTTCCAGAGTTGACTATATGCAAACTCCTGCCTATAATGGAGAAAAACCTACTCGTCCTGCAACCGCAGAATATTCATACCAATTCAAAAATTGGGGAGATGGACTTGTTGAAGTAACCAAGGATAGTACATACATTGCAAAATACGACTCTACTGCTAATAGCTACAAAGTCATTGCTCATCATTATGACAAAACAGAAGAATATACATACCAATACAAAACAGAAGCAACTGCTCCTGAAGTAGGAACTATTCCTGAAGGACATATATTCAAGAATTGGAGCGATAATGATATAAATGGAGCAATAGTAAATTTCCCATTTGAAATGCCTGCAAAAGACACCGTGGTTCACGCAATATTTGTTCCGGATACATTTACACTATGCTATATGACTCATGACTCCGTTGTTATCCGCGTCGATAGTGTAGTATTTGGTACTAATATCACCAACAGACCTGAAGTTCCAAGTAGAGAGGGATACTCCAACGGGAAATGGGATAAAACATACCCAACAATGATAGCCAAAAATGACACGATATTGGCAATATATACCGTAAACAAACATACCGTTCGTTTTATTGATCATGATGGAAATGTGTTAAGTGAAAACATATACGATTATAACACAAACATCGAAGAAAGAGAGGGACCTACACACGAAGGTTACACATTCCATTTTTGGGCAAGCGCTGTAAACCGTGATCAAAAAGTAGTTTTCCCATTCAATCTAAAAGACAATGATACCACGTTAATGGCAATCTGTACAATCAACCAATATAACTTGATATTTAAATCAGACAACGATACAGAAATATCAAACCAAAAGGTTGATTACAACTCCACCATCACCCAACCTGCAGACCCTACCCAAGAGGGATTCACTTTTACTGGTTGGGATCAAGATATTCCATCTAACATGCCGGCAAAAGACATGACATTTACAGCACAATGGGAAATCAATCAATACACCATCACATTTAATACCGATGGTGGTAGTGCAATCGATGCAATCACACAAAACTATAACACGGAAATCACTGCTCCAGCAGAACCTACAAAAACAGGTTATAATTTTGAGGGATGGACACCCGATATTCCGGAGAGAATGCCTTCAGAAGATTTAACCATCAAGGCAAATTGGAAAATCAATCAATACACCATTACATTTGATACTGATGGTGGAACTCCAATCGATGCAATTACACAAGACTATAACACTGCAATCTCAGCCCCTGCAAATCCGACAAAAACAGGTTATACATTTAACGGTTGGGATACAGAAATCCCTACATCCATGCCTGCAGAAGATATAACCATCAAGGCGAATTGGAAAATCAATCAATACACCATTACATTTGATACTGATGGTGGAACTCCAATCGATGCAATTACACAAGACTATGGAACCACAGTTACAATTCCTGCAGATCCGACAAAAGAGGGATACTCTTTTAATAGTTGGGATAAAGTGATTCCAACTACAATTCCGGCAGAAAACATGACCATCAAGGCTCAATGGATTGTGAATCAATACACTATCTCTTTTGATACTGATGGAGGAACACCAATTGAGGCAATTAAACAAGACTACGGAACCATAGTAACAATTCCTGCAAATCCTACCAAAACAGGTTACTCATTTATCGGTTGGGACAAAGATATTCCAACTACAATTCCGGCAGAAAACATGACCATCAAGGCTCAATGGGATATAAATCAATACACCATCACATTTAATACAGATGGTGGTAGTGCAATAGATGCAATCACGCAAGACTATAACACTTCTATTGAAGCCCCTGTCAACCCATCTAAAGAGGGATACTCATTTGAAAAATGGGATAGAAAAATTCCAACTAATATGCCTGCTGAAAACATAACTATTACAGCTATTTGGAAAATCAATCAATACACTATCTCATTTAACACTGACGGAGGTTCGGAGATTGCACCTATCACACAAAATTATGGTACCACAATTGCAAAACCTAATAACCCGATTAAAACCGGCTACACATTTGCAAGATGGACACCAGAGATTCCTGCAACAATGCCTGCCCAAAATATGACAATCAATGCAAATTGGACGGTTAATCAATACACCATCACGTTTAATACCGATGGTGGAAATACTATCGATGCGATCACACAAGATTATAACACTGCAATCACGACTCCTGCAAATCCTACCAAAACAGGTTACTCATTTATCGGTTGGGACAAAGATATTCCGAAAACAATGCCTGCCGAAAATATGACAATCAATGCAAATTGGGATATTAATCAATATACCATAACATTTGACACTGACGGAGGAACTGAAATTAAAGAGATTAAACAAGATTATAATTCATTTATCACCAAGCCGACAAATCCTAAAAAAGAGGGACACACATTTAAGGATTGGACTCCAACTGTACCGAAAAGGATGCCGGCTCAAGATATGACAATTAAGGCTAATTGGGAAATCAATAGTTACACTATTACATTCTACGACAGATCGGGTAATAATATCTATCAAACAGAAGTAGAATACAATAGCAAATTAGAAGATATTATAAAAGAAGCAGAGAGTGAATTACCTATCGAAGCAGGACGAGAATTTATGGGGTGGAGTAATTTTCAGGAAACAATGCCGTCAAACAATCTAGATCTTCAAGCTCTTTATAATGAAAATAGATACAAGATTCATTGGTTAGATTACGATGGAAAAACGTTAGCGACTACAGAAGTTGTTTATGAAGAAACATTTATAACTCCTAATGTCGATTTATCTAGAACGGGATACACTTTTGTAAATTGGGTACACCCTAATTCTGACAATACGGAGGTGGATTTAAAATCCTTATATGTCTATGATTCTGACACTTCATTCATCGCTAATTACAAGATAAACCAATACACTATTGAGTTTGACACAGATGGCGGTAGTGAAATAGCATCTATAACAAAAGATTATGACACGCCATTAGATGCAGTTTCTACATCAAAAACCGGATATACATTTAGCCACTGGACAGAAGGTGAAGGTGAAAGTGAAATGGTGGTAACATACCCTACAAAAATGCCGGCTAAAGATATGAAATTGAAGGCTAATTGGGATATCAATCAATACACCATTACATTTAATACGGATGGCGGAAGCAAAATTGAAGCAATCAAACAAGACTACAACACTGCAATCACAACTCCGGCTAATCCTACTAAAGAGGGCTACACATTTATAGGTTGGGACATGGAGATTCCTACAACCATGCCTGCAGAAAACATTACTATCAATGCAGAATGGGAAATTAATCAATACACCATTACATTTGATACCGATGGAGGAAACAAAATTGAAGCAATCACACAAGACTATGGCTCTGCCATAACAATTCCTGCAGACCCTGTTAAAGAGGGGCATACTTTCTATAAATGGAACACAGATATTCCATCAAAAATGCCGGCTTCTGATATAACAATTACAGCTCTTTGGAATGTAAATGCCTACACAATGAGCTTTGACACTGATGGAGGTAATGAAATTGCGGCTATCACAAAAGACTTCAACTCAGCAATCACAGCTCCTGCAGACCCTGTAAAGGTCGGATTTACTTTCATAGGTTGGAACAATCCTATTCCGGCTACAATGCCAGCAAAAGATACCACATTCAAAGCTAAATGGGAAATTAACCAATATACTATTAACTTTGATTCTAATGGAGGTAGCCATGTTGAGTCAATCACAGCTGACTACAACTCTACTCTTGTAGCTCCGGCTGCTCCAACAAGAGAAGGATACACATTTACAGGATGGAACCCATCATTCCCTGAAATAATGCCACTAAATGGAGCTAACTTAAAGGCTACTTGGACTATCAACAGTCACAATTTGACCTTTAAAAGAAATGAGAATGAGGTTATCTCTTCTATGAATGTGGCATTCGGAAATGAAATCATCAAACCGAATATAAGTGACAGCGTCGGTTATACATTTGCGGGATGGGAACCAGAAGTACCAACTACAATGCCAGACAATGCGGTTGAAATAGTTGCACAATGGACAATCAATAGTTATCGATTGAAATTCATCGGATTTAAAGATGAAGAACTTCTATCTGAATCTGTAGAATATAACAAAGGATTGTCTGAATATACTCCGGAAGTTGTCAATCCTGAAGGTTGGACATTTATGGGTTGGGAACCTGAAATCCCGACAACAATGCCGGCAGAAGATTTGACAATCAATGCCGTGTGGGAAAGAAACGAACACAACTTCTCTTACATTGTGGATGGAGAAAAAACCGAAGTTCCATACTTATTTGGTGAGAGCGTTAAAGCACCTACTTCTCCGGTAAAAGAGGGCTACACTTTCAATGGTTGGAAGGATGAAAACAATCAAAAGGTTTCGTTTGAATTCTCTATGCCAGACAAAGATACAACAGTTACTGCATCTTGGATTGTAGATACATTCAAAGTAACTTATGTTGATTTTGATGGAACAGTATTAGCCGTTGACACTGTTACATACGGAAGTAGCGACTTTAAAACTATAAACGAACCTTCTCGTGAAGGTTATGAGTTCATCGGTTGGTCTGACACTTTGGAAACAATGCCGGCAGAAGATGTAACAATCAATGCCAATTACTCAATATTGAAATTCAAAATGGTATTCTATATTGCCAATAACACCTTACACAGAGAGGTACATGCCAACTATGGTGTTTCAATTCCTACGGTTAGCATACCTAACAGAGAGGGACATAGGACAATAGGATGGAACAAAGAGGTTCCAAAAACGATGCCGGCATACAATGATACATTCTACGCTGTGTATGAGATTATTCCTTTTGTAATTACCTACTTGGATTATGATAATGATACAATTAGAACAGATACAATAAACTATGGTGAAGAGATAACGATTCCGGAAAATCCGGTTCGAGAAGGCTATACTTTTGAACAATGGTTCGATCCAATACCTGCAACAATGCCGGCAAAGGATGTAACATGTATTGCGCAATACACCATTAACCAATACAATTTGGTATTCAACGATTTCGATGGTAGAACAATCTCTTCTAAAAAGCTAAATTATAATGCAAAAGTTACAACTCCAACCAACCCAACTCGCGAAGGTTATTCATTTATCGGTTGGGATAATCAGGTTCCAACATTAATGCCTGCCAATAATGTAACTCTTAATGCCCAATATCAGATCAATACTTATGCTGTAACATTTGTTAATTTTGATAAATCTATTTGGGATACAGACACATTAGAGTTTGGTTCTTCTGTTAATTATCCAGAAACAAATCCAAACAGAAAAGGTTACACATTTATCGGTTGGAGTGATTCGATCTCTATTGTTCCGGCAAAGGACTCTGAGTTGAAAGCTCTTTATGAAATAAATGCTTACACAATTACTTTCAAAAATTTTGACGGTTCTATAGTCGAAGCAACAACTTTGAATTATGGAGAAAAGGTGGTAGTTCCAGCCAATCCGACTCGCGAAGGACACACATTTATTGGATGGGATACAACATACTTAACAATGCCGGCAGAAGACGTTGAAGTAATTGCTCAATACTCTATCAATAGTTACACCATCACTTACAAAGATTACGATAAGAGTGTAATAACAACTTCTAAGGTTGCGTATAACGAAAAAACTCCTAGCGTGGAGAATCCGAAAAGAGAGGGCTATACTTTCTCTGGTTGGAATCCTACAGTACCAGAAACAATGCCGGCTAAAAATTTTGAGACAACAGCTCAATATAAAGCAAATACCTATAGCCTTTTGTTCCGCAATCATAAAAAAGAGTATATCACCCGTATTACAGATGAGTATGGTAAAAGTATAACAGCTCCACAGGCACCAAGTATCGATGGCCATAAATTTATTGGATGGAACAAAGAAATTCCAGCAACAATGCCTGCATACAACGATACTTTCTATGCTAAATACCAAGTCTTACGTTATAGTTTGACGTTTATGGACAAGGAGAGTCAGACTATATATCAATCAGACTCTTTAGACTTTGGTTCTGAAGTTAAGGTACCTGAATCTCCAGAAAAAGAGGGATACACTTTTGCAGGATGGGATATTGATGTTCCAGCTGTAATGCCAAGTGTAAATATCATCATTTATGCAACTTGGAGCAAAAATCATTATGCTCTCTCCTACTACGATTATGACTCAACTTTGATTAAGACAGATTCTATTGTTTATACTGAAGAGATTGAAGCTATTGAGAAGCCTACTCGTGAAGGACATTCATTTATCGGTTGGGAGCCAACTCTTCCAGAAACAATGCCTGCAAATGATATTGACGTTTATGCAACATACACCGCAAATAAATATCAAATATCTTTCTTAAACGAAAATGATGAAGTTCTTTCTTCAGACTCTGTTGTATTTGGAGATGTTATTACAACTCCTTCAAATCCAGAAAGAGAAGGCTATAAATTTAGCGGATGGAATCCGGAAATTCCAGAAACAATGCCTGCAAATGATGTTGTTGTTAAGGCAACATGGACTAAGAACGTGTATAGTATCACATTCGTTGATTACGATGAAACTGTGATTTTAAAAGAAGAACTTGGATACGAAGAAAAGATTGTTACACCTAACAATCCTACTCGTGAAGGTTACACATTCATCGGCTGGAATCCTAATGTTCCTAAAAACATGCCGAGCAAAGATCTTATCATTACAGCAGAATACTTAATCAATAAATATGAAATTGCATTCTTAGATGATAACAATGAAGTGATTTACAAAGATTCTGTTGAATTCGGCGAATCTATTGAATTACCTGCGAATCCGGAGAAGGAAGGACACTCATTCAATGGTTGGGAGCCAACAGTTCCTGAAACAATGCCTGCAAATGATGTTGTTGTAAAACCTACTTGGAATAAGAATGTATATACTATCACATTTGTTGATTATGACAATTCTGTGATATTAAAAGAGGAACTTGAGTTTGAACAGAAGATTAAAACTCCTAACAACCCTACTCGCGAAGGTTATACATTTACCGGTTGGGATCCAAGTGTGCCAAATAATATGCCAAACAGGGATCTTACTATTACTGCCAACTATAAAGTAAATCTATATGAAATCACCTTTAAAGATGATGATAACAATATCTTAGCTCAAGATTCATTGGAATATGGTGAAAAGATTGTGACTCCTAAAAATCCTGAAAAAGCAGGATACGAATTTAGTGGATGGACTCCTAATTTGCCTGCAACAATGCCAGCAAAAGACCTTGAGGTGAAACCTAATTGGACTGAATTAGCTATCACATTGAAGAATATTGAAACATTTACTTCTAACCTATGTGAGGGAGATGATGCTCAAATTAACTTCACTCACGAAGGTGGCAAACCTATCAGCTTCAAAATAACATTCAATGAAGAAGCTGTTGCAGCCGGATTCCCTAAAGAATATGACGGAAAGATCGATGATGATATGAACATATTCTTTACTCTGCCTTCAACCGTTGAAGAGGGTAGTTACAAAGCATCTTTGCAACTATTTGGAGCATCAGAAGAGAGTAATAAATTCGACTTTAAATTCTCCACCAACCTATCCTCATCTCATTTAAGCAGAATGTGGAATGACGTAATTGTATGTAACAACGTGGACAAGCGATTTACTTCCTACCAATGGTACAAAAATGGAGAAGAGATTCCGGGAGCAACCAACCAATTCTATTGCGAATTGGGCGGATTGAATGGAAATTACTCTGTAAAAGTTACCTCTACAAACGGAAATGAACTATTTATTTGCGGACTAGAATGCGAATATATTTTACCTCCTTTCTCTATCTCCGCCTACCCTAATCCGGCTAAAGCAAATGAAGAGATTACGTTGGAAATAGAAGGTTTAACTTCCGAAGAGTTGGATAATGCTAAAATTTTTGTCTACAACACATCAGGAATTGTTGCTCACTCTAACAAAGAGGTAAACTTTAAAAACTTAGTTCAACTCCCTAGTGGATCCTACATCGGAGTTGTGGAATTAGATGGCAAAACTGCATTCTGTAAATTTATCGTTCGTTAATATTGATTCTGTTAAATTTAAAAAAAATGAATAACTTAAAATTTTATATAATCGCTATGCTTGGTCTCCTTATTGGAGTCCAAGTTTATGCTCACGATAATTTCAACTATTTGAACATCACTGCGGGTGGAGGATTACACACATTACGTCACGAACCGATATTGGGTAATTCTAAATTAGGAGGCGGAGGAACATTCAATATCAACTACATCCGTTTCTTTGGTCATCACTTTGGATTGGGAACAGGTTTGGGAGTCTCTTACAACCAATCTCGCTCCATCTTAAATGGCACCATAATGAGTTTGGAAGAAGATACGTACAATGGAAATCAAGCATTTGAATTTAGAATGAATTATAATGATTGGAACGAAATTCAAAGAGCCATTATTGCTGAAATCCCCCTTGGTTTTTATGGCCGATTGGATTTAAGTGATAAAACAGCCTTTTTTATAGGTGCAGGTGGAAAATTGATCTTCCCATTTATCTATCGATATGAAACAGTTGATGGAAATATTGAAACTCGAGGTTATTACTCAAGCACAAATGTTGAAATCTTCGACATTCCTCACCACGGTTTTAGAACTAATACTAATAGCTATTTTGGTTCTACAGAAAAAATGCTTTCTTGTGCCGTTTTCTTGGATTTAGGATTAAATCATTGGTTAAGTGAAAATGTGGCCTTCTATTGGGGGGTATATTGTAATTATGGTCTTACAAATTTAGCTAAATCCAATACCAATGATTTGTTTGATATAAATGAGAATTATATCGGTGTACATAGTTCCAACATGATTGAAAAGGCTTCCTTATTGTCTGCCGGAATAAAGTTAGGAGTAACCGTTGCCTTAGGAGCCAAACCCAAATCTATGTTGAAAGATTCTGCCCTATTGCCAGAACCGGGATTAACATTTAATGAATTAATCTTGACTACTCCTGATTCTGTCACACCGGATTCAATGGTGTCAAAAGTAACAAATATGATTGAAACGTTACCTGATTGGGAAAATTTCAACTATACAAATAAAGAGGATTTGATAAATGCAACTAACGCTTATGCCTCTCTTTCAGATAGTGCCAAAAATGAAATCCCTCATGAATTGCGTGAAAAGATGTTTAACTTGAATGTCAACGTAAATAAATCTACCATCGAGAACCTTGAACAATCATTAAAAATCAAACGCTCATACGGCTTTGCTTTTGCCTCTTCTGATGGTCATTTTACAGACAAAGAGTTAGAGTATATGCAATATATTGCAGGATGTCTAAAAATGAATCCCGACTCAAAAATCAATGTGATAGGATACACTTGTAATATTGGTACAAAATACGGAAATGAAGAGGTTGGTTTCGACCGTGCAATTCACGTAAGAAATTACTTAATACGTTATGGAGCAAGTCCAGATCAAATTGAGATGGATACAAAAACTACTCAACGTCCTATTGCTCCAAATGATTGTGAGAAAAATCGTCAAAAAAATCGTCGTACAGAAATTTCATTGATAAAGAAGTAAATATTTTTGAAGTTGTTTAAATTTTATTTCGAGCCTATTTGAGAGAAATTTTTATCGTTCTTTAGCTGTAAATAGTGGTCTATTATCAAAAAAGAATAATGAAAATTATTGGTATCAGATAAAACTTTTTAGACAATAAAAAAAATTAGAACTGAATCTGACTTGATATCTGACCACAAAAAAGTTGGACGGATTAATAATAAGTTTTAGTGGTAAGAAGTTCGGTATTGCACCGGACTCTTTCCTTTTTATTCTCAGTATTATTCTGTTATTATTATAGTAGTAGATATACTTCTTTAGTTTCTGTTTGAAGTGATTCATATCCTTAAACTCCTGCAAATATAGCAATTAAGATTTGATTCTTCTTTCTGGTAGAGGATCCATAGTTTGGATAATCGTGCTTCATGGCTACCATAATTGGGATGAATATAATTGATAGAATAACCATCTTCAAGCATATGCACGTATTTTAGCAATGCAGAATAATTATGTCATTTATACATAAAATAACCCCCAAAGTTTTTTGTCCAAACTTTGGGGTTCACTTCACTTTTTTATATAGCTCTAATTACTATTTTTTCTGCATCTTTTCTAAATGAATTTTGCCATCACTTTCAACCAATATCAAATAGGTACCTGGAGTAAGATAAGATACATTAATTAAGTTTCTACCCTGTTCGCATCTATCTTCTACCACTTTTGTACCCAATAGATTGAAAACTTCAACTCTGAAATCTCCTCCAGTGTAATCAATCGTTAATGTTTCATCTACGATTGTCGGGTAAATTTCCACACCTTCAAGTGGTGATATAACATCATTTAAACCAGTTCTTTTTTCAAGGATACAGTTACTAATTGCAGTTGAATCACCTGAAAGAGAAGGATTTTCTTCAATACACTCCTGCGCATAAACACTATCAACCAAGAAATGTATCAAATCAGCTCGTTTCATCCCCTCCAATTGGTCGGCATAAGTTAAAATAGTATTTCCTACATAATTTAAGCGATTTCCACTATTTAGAAATCCTTCCCAACCTACCCATCCTCTCAATATATCTTCAACTACGATAACAGAATCTGCTCCACTCAAATCTTCATCTGACAATGCCCATTTGATTAGACGTCCGGACTCTGAATAATTTGTCCATTTCCCTTTTTTACAACTATTTGGGAATAACAGACTTGCTGTCTCATCCTTATCTGCAAAACTCCAATTAGCCCAACTGATATTATTTTCTTTCATCCACTTAAACCATTCAATAGATTCTTTTACATTAAATCCAGAATTTCCTGAAGAATTACATGTACCAAATTCTGTCACAAAAAGCGGACAATTTTTAGACAAAGCTACATCAGCAGCATTACGAAGATCCTGCTTATGAGTATCAGCATAAAAATGCAAAGTGTACATTGCGTTTGGATAATCCAATGGACTATCTGCGGCCGCAATAACACGTTGACTCCAAACCGGAGTTCCTGCAATTATAATTGAACTAGGGTCGTTTTTGACGATTATATCAATGATTTCTTGAGCATACGATTTAATTCTTGCCCAACTAATACTACCATTCGGTTCATTACAAAGTTCATATATCACATGCGCCTTTCCGGCATGTTTCTTAGACATATAATCAAAAAACACCTTAGCAGAGTCAACTTTATACCAAGGGTCGTTAGTACCGGAATTCAAAATATGCCAATCGATGATACAATAGATACCTTTTTGTTCACATAAATCTACCATATTATCAATGAACTCTCTCCTCTTTTCTGCATTACTGCTGGATTTAATATATTCTTCAGTATAAGAAGCCAAACGGAACACATTGATACCCCATTCATCAACCATCGCATTCAAGGAACTTTCATTGTAACACCTTTCAAACCACATAATATCATGCGTACTGATACCTTTCAAAACAACAGGTTCACCATTTACATCTACCATATCTCGTCCGGAAACTTGTAACTTCCCATGAATGGCAACAGGAGAATTAGCCGGATAGTTGTCTGTCGGATAATTCTTAGGATCAAATGCAGGATACTCCTTTTTCTTTCCTCCCTCGTACTCATAAATAATATAAGAACCACTATAATAATCCCCCGTAGCAGAAAATTCCAACGTCAAATTTCCATTATGATCATAAACATAATCTGTAAAAACATTTCTACCTTTTCTTTTTATAAGTTGTCCCTTTGAATCATACTCAAAAGTCTCCTGATTGGTGGTTGTTTTTCCTGACTCTATATCTGTCAGCACCTCTTTGCGTTTAACGATCTTCATAATTGTTGTATCATACGTCAACTCGTAAGTTATGGTTTGTGTCGAATCTGAAACATAAACCAAATCACCTTTATCATTAAACTTCTTAACATATTTAAATCCATCTATCTCTTTCGAGTAAACAACAGTATCATTTACCTCCTCTCTTATCCAATCTTTAGAAGGAATTTGTTTCCCATCTTTATAATAAAGTGTATCTTTCACACCATTATCTTCAATAATTTCCGATAACAAGACACCTGCCTCATCGTAATTTCTTGAAATTTTATACGGAATCTCTGAATTTCCTAAAGTGTCTATACGTTCAAGTTGATAAGAAACCCAACCTAAATTTCTATTCTCACTATAAAACCACGTTTGAATAAAATCGAAATCGAATTCCGATATTTTTTCACGCACTGACACCTTATTATTTTCGGCATCTCGAATAATTTCCGGACCTTCACCAAGCTCTCCTCCCCACTCTCCAACATACCGAATATTGGTTAAGCCACTAACTGAATCATTAATCCAAGGTTTAAGAGTTTCCATAGGATTAGGAATCTCCTGTGCAATTGCAGAACATCCTATTCCACAAAATGCAAGAAAAATTACTTTTTTTAAAATTTTCATTGTGTTTAAAATTACACCCTTAACAGAGTTAAATGTTAATATTCTCAGTAAACAAATTGTTATCAGTCATTACACGTTACAAATATACAATTATTTTTCATTCAAACAAACCTCTTTCCAATAACAAAAGTATCTCTGTAATACAAAAAGAATGTCAGATTTGACAAGCAAATTCTTTATCAAATCTGACACCTATAACAAAAAAAATTCTTTAAATTTCTTACAACAAAAACTACTCCTTGATTATCTTCTCATAATAACACTTCCCATTATTCTCTACAACAAGCAAATAAACTCCAGGAGCAAGATAAGAAATATTCAATTGACATTCACCTTTCGAACAATTTTGAGTTACAACCATTTCACCATCTAAATCAATCAAACTAACCTTAAAATCACCGGAAAAACAAGCAACAGTAAAATAATCTTCTACACTATTCGGATAAACTTTCACATCTTCCAATGTAGCTAAAACATCCTCTATACCATCTCTTTTCTCTCGCACACATTTATTTATGGCTGTTGCATCATTGGCTATGTCTGAATTCTCTGCCACACACTCTTTTGCATATACACAATCACGTAAATCTTCACTAGACATCAACTCTATATTTTCTTTATTTTCATGGATGCAGCTTTGAAAATAATCTTTTCTTTCATCAGTATTCAAAAATAATCTCAGATCTTTTAATGCTTTTTCTACTACAATAACGGAATCAGAACGAGATAATTCGGCATCAGACAAAGCCCATTTAATAATACGTCCGGAATTAGTAATATTAAGCCAATCTTCAGCCTCACAACTACCTTCATTCAGCAAACTGGAAGACTCATTTTTATCTGCAAAATTCCAATTTACCCAGCTGATATTGTTCTCATTCATCCATTCAAGCCAATTAATAGTTTCTGCAACATTTACGTTACCTCCTCCACTTTCATTACAAGTCCCGAACTCTGACACAAAAATAGGGCAATTCTTATCCAATGCTATATCGGCTTCATCTCTCAGTTTCTGCCTATGCGAATCTGCATAGAAATGCAACGCATACATCGCATTCGGGTAGTCTAATGGACTATCTGCTGCGGCTATAACTCGCTGAGACCAAACCGGAGTTCCTACTATAATAATAGAATTCGGATCATTCTCTACTATCACATCAATTATCTCTTGTGCATACGACTTAACTCTTGCCCAACTTACAGATGACAAAGAATTTCCGCTTGGATCTTGACTTGGTTCATTACAAATTTCATACATTACATGAGCTTTTCCGGCATGTTTTCTAGACATATACTCAAAAAACTCTTTCGCCTCCTTCATTCTAAACCAAGGATCTCCTGTACTATCACCTCTCGAAGATTCATATAGTACATGCCAATCAATAATACAATAGACACCATATTTCCCACAAAGATCAACCAAACTATCAATAAAAACTTTACGCTCTTCCCAATCTTTTTTCGCCACCTGATTCTCTACATAAGAGGCTATACGAAAAACATTAATTCCCCAATCTTCAACCAAAGAGGATATAGAACCTTCTGAATAACATTCCGGGAACCACGAAATTCCATGAGTGCTAATACCTTTTAATTGAACGATTTCTCCATTTACACCCACAATATTTGTTCCCTTGACTTGCAATTTCCCATGTTTGGCAACAGGAGAATTAGCAGGATACTTATCTGTTGGATATTTTTTTGCATCAAAAGGAGCATACATCTTTTTTCCTCCCTCATATTCATATATGGTATAATTTCCTGAATAATAGGTAGAAGATTCATAAACACTATATCTAAATTCAAGCGTTAAATTTCCCAAATGGTCATACACATAATCATAAACACTGCCTCCACCATATGAATTTTCAACTCTTTCTCGGATTAATCTACCCTTAGAATCATACTCATAGTTTGTAACACTAACAATATCACCATCCATATTCTTTGACACTGTTTTTATTAAGATTCCTTTAGAATCATACTCGTACTTTTTATCGTAACATTCGTAATCACAAGAGGTAGGATTAAGCTCATTATAAGTGGCTGATGTTTCACGAATTAAATTTCTTTCATCATCATACTCATACGTACGAATAGTTTCTGTCCCCCAAATGGTACCAGTATAACTACTATATATCAAATCACCATACTTGTTATACTTTTCAAGAATATCTGCATATGAACTTGAAAAAGAACAAATTGTAGTATCACCGCTTTCGGTAACTACACTTCCTTCCGGACAAAGTGAATTAGTGTCATCAATAAAAAAAGTGTCACATGTAATAACTCCATTTTCATTTAAGAAATAAATTCTATTAAGCAATTCTCCTGCTTCATTATAAAATTCTCTATCCTTTCTATATCCCACCACACTTCCCAAAGAATCTTTAGATATAGTAACAACAATTACACTGTCAATTGATTGATTCTCATTAAAATATTTAGTTGAAGTTTCCTCCTTCACAACTAAAGAATCTGGTTCATTGTCATTATCAGTGTCATAAAAAGAAGAATACGAACGATAAGAAGAGACCCAATTCTCCTTCTCATTTCTTTCGATACGATAATCATCATCGTAATAGTAACTATACAATTCTTCTCCCCACTCTCCAACTACTCTATATCCTTTATAGACTGGAATTGAATCATTAACCCAAGGTGTCAACCCTTTAAAGAAATCAGGCAAGTTTTGCGCCTCCAACAGGGAACTAATCCCCAATAGTACTGCCAATAGTACAAACTTAACTCTTACTTTCATGATTTAAAATTTTTACGTTCCATTCTGGAATTGATTAAAAAACATTTATCAATACCAATAGTACAAAAATCATGCCAAAACAGAGATTAACAAGAAAGCCTAATCGCTTACAAAACACCTAAATATACCACCTATTTCTATTAGAAATTCCCCCCTCATAACAACTTTCTGATTTAGACGTTGTTTAAATTATTTCGAGCATATTTGAGAGTGATTTTTAAGATTATTTTTATTATTCTTTTGAAGTTAATAGTGGACTATTCTCAAAAAAGAATAGTGAAAACAGCTTAAAAAGTGCTTCAAAGATACCGATAAAAAAGAGAGTGAAGCTCAAAATCAATTTTATAATAAAATTTAAACTGCTTCTTAATACTCACCTCAACATGTAACCTAAAAAAAATTTTTAAGCACCTCAAAAAAAGAGAAAAAAAAAGGAAAACTTCTAAAAATAATTTTAAATTTGCAAAAAGAGGTTAATGCTTCAGCAAATGAATTTAACTTCACCATGAAAAACGACAAAAGACCAAAACAAATAATTGATACACTAGAAATTATTTATCGTATAATATAAATTTAAGAGCTTATGGGAAATTTATTTTACATTGTTCCTTTAGCATCCTTTCTTGCGTTAGGTTTTGCCTACTACTTTTATAAAAGCATGAAGAAAGAGGACGAAGGAACAGAGACCATGCAACAGATAGCCAAACACGTGAGAGACGGAGCAATGGCCTATCTAAAACAACAGTACAAAGTTGTAACAATAGTATTTGTCGTATTGGCAATATTATTTTCAGTAATGGCTTATTTCGGACTACAAAACGAATGGGTGCCATTTGCATTCTTAACAGGAGGTTTTTTCTCTGGATTAGCGGGTTTCTTTGGAATGAAAACGGCTACTTATGCCTCTGCAAGAACTGCCAATGCGGCTCGCAAATCTCTTGACAATGGTCTAAAAGTAGCATTCCGTTCAGGAGCTGTTATGGGACTAACTGTTGTTGGGTTGGCCCTATTGGATATCGCCATTTGGTATGTAATTTTGAGCAACTTTATTGATGCTGAAGGCGGACAAAAATTGGTTATTATTACAACTACCATGTTGACATTCGGTATGGGTGCTTCCACTCAAGCTTTGTTCGCACGCGTTGGAGGTGGAATTTATACCAAAGCGGCGGACGTTGGTGCAGACTTGGTTGGGAAAGTGGAAGCCGGAATTCCGGAAGATGACCCTCGAAATCCGGCAACTATTGCCGATAATGTTGGTGATAACGTAGGTGACGTTGCCGGCATGGGTGCTGACCTTTACGAATCATACGCAGGTTCTATTTTAGCAACTGCCGCTTTAGGAGCAGCTGCCTACTCTGCTGTAGGAGGAGAAATGCAAGAAAAAGCTGTTATCGCTCCTATGTTAATTGCAGCTGTCGGCGTTGTTCTTTCTATCATTGGTATTTATTTGGTTCGCACAAAAGAGGGTGCCAACATGAAAGAGTTATTAGGCTCTTTAGGGAAAGGAACAAACATTAGTTCTATATTAGTTGGATTGGCTACTTTCGGCATTCTTTATTACCTAAATATAGAGAATTGGTTAGGAATATCATTTTCTGTAATCAGTGGATTGGTGGCAGGTGTTATCATCGGGCAATCTACAGAATACTATACTTCTCACACATACAGACCCACTCAAGAGGTGGCAGAAAGCTCTGAAACCGGTCCGGCAACCGTAATTATCTCCGGAATTGGATTAGGTATGATCTCTACGGCAATTCCTGTAATTACCATTGGCGTAGCAATTATCATGGCTTATTTGTGCGCTATTGGTTTTGACACTGAAATTTTCTTTACGGCGAAAGGTTTGAGTTTAGGTTTATACGGAATTGGTATTGCTGCCGTGGGTATGCTTTCTACACTGGGTATTACTTTGGCAACAGATGCATACGGACCAATCGCTGATAACGCAGGTGGTAATGCTGAAATGAGCGGACTCGGACCGGAAGTAAGAAAAAGAACAGATGCTTTGGATGCTTTGGGCAACACTACAGCTGCAACAGGAAAAGGTTTTGCTATTGGCTCTGCTGCTCTTACTGCATTGGCTCTATTAGCTTCTTATATTGAAGAGATTAAAATCGCTCTAATCCGTATTGGTCAATCATCCTTAGAAATTGGAGATAAGATAGTGAATACCGAAACGGCTTCTTTAATCGACTTTATGGAATATTATCAAGTAAACCTGATGAATCCTAAAGTTCTCATCGGAATCTTCATCGGTGCTATGATGGCTTTCTTATTCTGTGGTTTAACTATGAATGCTGTTGGACGTGCTGCTCAAAGCATGGTAACAGAAGTTCGTCGGCAATTCCGTGAAATCAAGGGTATTTTGGAAGGTAAAAGTACACCGGACTACGCAAGATGCGTAGAGATTTCAACAAAAGGAGCTCAACGCGAAATGTTATTCCCTTCTATCCTTGCAATTGTAGTTCCTATGATAGTCGGAGTAATATTTGGTGTCGGTGGCGTTTTAGGTCTATTAATCGGAGGACTCTCTTCCGGATTTGTATTGGCTATATTCATGGCTAATGCAGGAGGTGCATGGGATAATGCGAAGAAGTATATTGAAGAAGGGAATATGGGAGGAAAAGGCTCTGAACACCACAAAGCAACTGTGGTAGGAGATACCGTTGGAGACCCATTCAAAGATACTTCCGGCCCATCATTGAATATCCTAATCAAACTGATGAGTATGGTATCTATCGTTATGGCAGGATTGACTGTTTCATTTACTCTTTTGTAATTAAAGCGATTTTTTAGAAATAAATTCGCAAAACTAATTACATTATTTCTCTTTTTATTCTAACTTTGCAAAAGAATAAGAAATGAATAAAATGAATAGATAAACAAATCATATAAAAAACCAATGTGAACTTAGGCTCGCATTGGTTTTTTTTTCGATAAATAAAGATACTATGTCAAATAAAAGTTTAGTTTCCATTACAGACTATTCGAAGGAAAAAATCCTTCAAATATTGGACAAAGCCGCCGAATTCGAAAAGAATCCCAACCAACCTATTTTACAAGGGAAAGTGGTTGCCACTCTATTCTTTGAACCATCCACTCGCACTCGTCTAAGTTTTGAAACAGCTGTTAACCGTTTGGGAGGAAGAGTTATTGGATTTTCGGACGCTTCCACTACAAGTGGCACAAAAGGTGAGACGCTAAAAGACACCATAATCATGGTCAGCAACTATGCCGACTTGATTGTCATGAGAAATCCTATAGAGGGAGCTGCCCGTTACGCCGCAGAAGTTGCTAAAGTACCCATCGTAAATGCGGGTGATGGTGCCAACCAACATCCTACTCAAACAATGCTTGACCTCTACTCTATCAAAAAAACACAAGGAAAATTGGAGGATTTAAAAATATGTATGGTTGGCGACTTGAAATATGGCAGAACTATCCATTCGCTTATAATGGCAATGTCTCATTTCAATCCTACATTCTCGTTTATCGCACCGGAAGAACTTAAACTACCGGACGAATACAAAATGTTTTGCAAAGAAAATAATATTGCATTTACAGAACATGACGAATTGACAGAAGAGGCAATCTCAGACGCAGATATTCTGTACATGACTCGCGTTCAAAAAGAACGATTTACCGACTTATATGAATATGAAAAGGTGAAAGATGTTTATACACTACGCAATAAATTATTGGAAAATACCAAACCTAATATGCGTATTTTACACCCTCTACCTCGCGTCAATGAAATCGACTACGATGTAGATAACAACGAAAAAGCATACTACTTTGAACAAGCCAGAAATGGCGTTTTTGCAAGACAAGCTATTATCTGTGATCTTTTAGGTTTATAATTTTACGTGCAATGGAAAAAGGAAGAAAAGAATTAAAAGTAGCGGCCCTAAGAAATGGAACAGTAATCGACCATATCCCCTCAGAGAAACTATTCAAAGTTATCTCTATTTTAGGACTTGAGAGTTGTGCTACTCAAGTAACTTTTGGCTACAATTTAGATAGTAAACGTATTGGTAAAAAAGCCATCGTAAAAGTTGCTGATAAATATTTAAGTCAAGAAGAGGTTAATAAAATTGCATTCTTGGCCCCCAAAGCAAAGATAAATATCATCAAAGAGTATGAAGTAACTGAAAAGATGGAATTGGAATTGCCGGATACGTTCATAGGGGTTTTAAAATGTAAAAATCCTAAATGCATTACAAACAATGAACCTATGCAAACAAAATTTCATACCATAGACAAAGAGAAGGCCATTTTTAAATGTCACTATTGCGAACGTATCAGCGAAAGCGAAAACATAGAAATAATAAGATAATGAAAAGAAGATTTAAACCGGGGACAATGATTTATCCCCTACCGGCAGCACTTATTTCATGTGGAAAAAATGCAGACGAATACAACATATTCACTGTTAGTTGGATTGGAACGATTTGCTCTGAACCTGCCATGTGCTATATTTCGGTTCGACCAAGCAGACACTCCTACGATATTATCAAACGGAATGGAGAGTTTGTTATTAACCTAACCAACGAAGAGATGGCTTTTGCCACAGATTGGTGTGGTGTAAAATCAGGTCGCGACTTTAATAAATTTAAAGAGATGAACCTCACACCGGAAAAGACAGAGGTTGTTGATTCTGTTTTGGTCAAAGAATCTCCTCTATCAATCGAGTGTAAAGTAAAACAGATTATTCCTTTAGGCTCTCACGATATGTTCATCGCCGAAGTTGTCAATGTATTAGCCGACGAAAAATATATGGATAAAGAGAGTGATGCATTCCTTTTGGAAGAGGCTAAATTAATTGCTTACAACCATGGCAATTACTATAAAATTGGTGAAAAGATTGGGAAGTTTGGGTGGTCTGTTCAAAAGAAAAAATAATCAAAAGAAGAACAAAAAAAGAGGTTACTAAGGAGATATATTTCCAAAGTAACCTCTTTTTATTTTACAGAACTTAAATCAATATGCAATACAAAAAAGTTTGCACTCAATATTACGTTCATCTATTTCTTTAATCTTGTTCTTTAATCGTGAGAATGCTCTACCTCTGTCTCATTCTCTTCTTTTAAATCAATTTCATCGCCACTTTCATTTAAAAATATATACTGCAAAAATGCTAAATTCTGCGATGGAATTAATTTTATTGAGGCTCCATATTTCCTCCTCCACTTCCATTTTAAAGAACAAAATGGCAATCCTTGGTTAACATACGCAGCCACATAAGGGTGCAACATCATTTTAAACTTTTTAATTTTAAGCGTATTAACCAAATAATCTATTTTATTTTCCAATGCATCAACAAATAAAATAGAGGGTTGGGAATAACCTTTCCCATTACACGTCGGACAGACTTCATCTGTATCGATTCTCATTTCCGGACGCACACGTTGACGAGTGATTTGCATCAAACCGAATTTACTCAATTGCAAGATATTATGTTTAGCTCGATCATTTTGCATATTCTCACGCATTCGATTAAACAAAGCTTGTCTATTTTCGGCTTTGACCATATCAATAAAGTCAACCACTATAATTCCACCTAAATCCCGCAAGCGCAACTGTCTTGCCAATTCATCGGCGGCAGCCAAATTCACTTCAATCGCATTCGCTTCTTGGTCGTTCCCAGCTCTCGCTTTATTACCGCTATTAACATCCACAACATGCATAGCCTCTGTTGTTTCAATAATTAAATAGGCCCCATTTCGGAACGAAACGGTTCTACCAAAGGAGGATTTCAATTGTTTGGTAATCGCAAAATAGTCAAAAATCGGAATCTCTTCCGAATAGAGTTTAACAATATTCTTGCGTTCGGGAGCAATCGATGCCACATAATCACAAATCTCATTGTAAACCACTTGATCATTCACGTAAATACTTTCAAACGAAGGATTAAATATATCCCTCAAAATACTTACAGTACGCCCCATCTCTTCATACAAAAGAATAGGAGTAGAACTCTCTAACCGCACTTTTTTCAAACAATCTTCCCATCTTCTAACAAGAGCATGCAATTCATTTTCAATCTCCTCTTGTTTTACACCTTCTGCAACAGTTCTTACTATAACACCAAAATTTTTAGGTTTTATATTCCGAACCATCTGCTTAATTTTGTTCCTTTCCTCTGAAGAACGAATTTTCTGAGAGACGTAAACCTTATCTGCAAATGGTATGAGCACCAAAAAACGACCGGCAATAGATATCTCAGAAGTCAATCTAGGTCCCTTAGTCGAAATAGGTTCTTTAGCTATTTGAACTAAAATTTCCTGTCCCGGAACCAACAAGTCTGTTATTTTGCCATCTTTCGGAATCTCCTTAGGAATGGAATAAGAAGCAACATCTAAACTATTTTTACCCGGTTTCATCAAATTTTTAGAGAACTCCGAAACTAATCTGAAATGAGGTCCCAAATCCGGATAATGCAAAAAAGCTGGTTTTTCGTAGCCGACATCAACGAATGCTGCATTGAGTCCGGGCTTCAATTTGCGCACCTTCGCCAAATAGATATCTCCTACTGAAAAACGACTGCTTCTACTTTCCTTGTTCAATTCGACTAATCGCTTATCCTCAAGCAAGGCGATGGAGACTTGTGATGCTTCAACGTCAATTACTAACTCGTTTGTCATCTTCATTATGTTTTAAAAGAAAAAAGCCGCTGCTTCTTTCCGATTTCTAAAAAAAGAACAAACTTAGTAGATTTAAGTTTGTTCTTCTGTCTTTTTCGCTAATTAAGACTTATTTCTTCTTATGACGATTCTTCTTAAGTCTTTTTTTGCGTTTGTGAGTCGACATTTTATGTCTTTTTCTCTTTTTTCCGCTTGGCATTTTAGTAAATTTTTAAGTTTATAATTAATTAATTATTTTTTTTCTTTCTTTGTACATTCCAAACATCATCCGCAAAAGTTTTTGCAGGTTTAAATGCCGGAATACAATGCGCAGGAATTTGAATAGAAGATCCTGCTGAAATGTTACGAGCCTTCTTTGCAGCTCGCTCTTTCACAATAAAAGAACCAAATCCACGAAGAAATACATCCTCTCCGCCAGTTAATGATTTTTTAACTTCATCCATAAATGCTTCCACTACAGTCAAAACTTCATTCTTGTCCAAACCTGTACTCTTGGAAATTTCATTTACAACATCCGCTTTTGTCATCTCTTTTTTTTATTAGTTACACTTATTTTTTCAATCCTTTTGAGGGTGCAAATATACGTTAATTTTACTGATTAAAAAATAGATAGACCTATTTTTTTATTTTTTTTAATCCAAATTACTAATTCAATAAAGTTTATTTCATGAAATAACATCTGAATTTCCTATATCAGCGATTTGATTTCCGAAATAATTCTTTGCGCCAATTGCTCTGACTCTTCTACTGTGGCAGCTTCTGAATAGATTCGAATTATAGGCTCTGTATTCGACTTACGTAAATGCACCCAACTATCGGCAAAGTCTATCTTTACGCCATCAATATCATTAACCTTTTCATTTACATATTTATTTTTCATTGCTACCAAAATAGCATCTACATCAATCTCCGGCGTTAACTCAATTTTATTCTTAGATATATAATAAGATGGGTATTCTCTTCTTAACTCTGTAACAGAAATTCCTTTCTCTGACATCAACGACAAAAACAATGCTATACCCACCAACGCATCTCGTCCATAATGGCTCTCCGGATAAATCACACCTCCGTTTCCTTCTCCGCCTATAACCGCATGGGTATCTTTCATCTTCGTAACCACATTTACCTCTCCTACTGCTGCCGCATTGTATTCGCCTCCGTATTTTTGTGTTACATCTCTCAATGCTCTTGTGGAACTTAAATTTGAAACGGTATTGCCCGGTGTCTTACTTAAAATGTAGTCTGCCACGGCCACCAACGTATATTCTTCACCAAACATAGAGCCATCTTCACATATAATCGCCAATCTATCCACATCCGGATCGACAACAAATCCTACATCTACCTTTTTTTGTTTGATCAAATCTGAAATTTCCGTCAAATGTGCCGGCAATGGTTCTGGATTATGAGCAAATTTTCCGGTTGGCTCACAATTTAACTCCAAAACGTCTTCCACACCCAACTTCTTTAGCAATTGTGGCAATACCACTCCTCCTACAGAATTTACACAATCGATTGCAACTCTAAATTTTGATGCTTTTATTTTTTCTGTATCTACCAATTTTAACGACAAAACATCATCAATGTGAATTTGAGTATAATCTTTGGTTTCTACACATCCTAAATCATCTACTTCTGCAAATAGATATTGATCCTTTTCTGCCAATGAAAGTACCTCTTTCCCCTCTTTATCATTCAAAAACTCGCCCCTTTCATTTAGCAACTTTAACGCATTCCATTGCTTAGGATTGTGGCTTGCTGTCAATATCAACCCTCCACATGCCTGCTCTTTCTGAACTGCAATCTCTGTCGTTGGAGTAGATGCCAATCCTATATTAACTACATCTAAACCTAAACCTATCAGTGTTCCGACAACCAACGACTCAACCATTTTTCCAGACAAACGAGCATCTCTTCCTACAACAATTTTCCTAGAATCTACTTTTCTATTCTGCTTTATCCATGTCCCGTATGCTGCTGTAAAACGAACTACATCCAAAGGACTCAATCCTTCTCCGACATTTCCTCCTATGGTTCCTCTAATTCCTGAAATTGATTTTATTAGTGTCATACCTATATCATTTTTTAGACAAAGATAGAGCAAAACTATGCAAATACAAATAAAAATTAAATTTAATTTTCTTGACAATGATAAATTATTTCTTTTTCCCTCCTTCAGAATAAATCATATCTCCGACTAAAATATTAGACAAAAAAGTAAAACAGCTGCATTGATTAACTTATCGGAACTTATAAAACCTATCTAAAAAGAATGATAATTACGAATAAATCGAAAAAAACTGCGTTTATTTATGTAAAAATTGAAAAGTTCTGATGAATATTTTTTTTCTAATTGTATCTTTGCAAAAGAAGTAGGACACTACAGATTGTTACCTATTACAGATAAAAAGGCGAAACAAAATATGAGGCACAAAAAGATTAATTTACAATATTTTGCAGTAGGAATATTATTTTTACTATTTTCTTCGTGCGCCTCAACCAAATATGTCCCCGATGGGAGTTATCTATTAGATGAAGTTAAAATAGATGTAAAAGAGAATGTTTCCGATGAAGGAGACTTAACGCAATACCTTCGTCAACGCCCCAACTTCAAAGCGTTTGGACTCTTTCGTATATACATGGGGGTATATAACTTATCCGGACGAGACACAAGCAAAAAAATCAATCGTAAATTAAAATCAATTGGTGAACCTCCGGTTATTTATGATCCCTACCTAACTTTTCAGTCGGAAAAAGAGTTGCAAAAAAAGATGAAACAAAAGGGATATATGGACGCCAATGTAACTTCCGATGTCGAATTTAAAAAGAAAAAAGCAAAAGTCACTTATACAATAACACCGAATCAGCCCTACACAATTGGCGAGATAAAAAATAATTTTAACATCGACCATAGAATAGACTCATTGATGAAAGAGCGTGGTGGCTGGGCAAATTCAAAACTCAAAACCGACAATCTTTTTGACATAGATATTCTTGACGATGAACGTGAACGTATAGCGGAATATCTGCGTCGAAGAGGCTACTACAACTTTAGCCGAGAGTATATCTCTTTTATGGCTGATAGTTCTGTTGGAAATCACAAGATAGACCTCTCCATACAATTAAAACCTCTAACAAAATCAATTGATAACAGATATACAGAAAATATCGAATACAAACCCTACAAAATAAGGCATATCAATATTACAACCTACAATGGTTCTTCTACTGATGCCTCCAATGTTCAAAGTTTAGATACTCTTGAATACAACCAAGATATTACCATATTTTCCAACGGCAAACCTCTACTGCGACCATCTATTTTAGAGGAGGATTTAAGAATAACTCCTCACTCCCTCTATAATGAATTTATTGTAGAGAGAACCTATTCGAGATACAATAGTTTAGGAATATTGCGTTCTTCGAGCATACGCTTTTCTGAAGTTGGAGAAGATAGTGATGAATTGGATTGTGATATTTCTCTCTTTTCGGGTAAACCTCAATCAATTTCATTCGACGTAGAAGGTACTAACTCCAATGGAGACTTAGGTTTTGCTTTAAATTTAGGATATGCTCATAAAAATATTTTTCGCGGATCTGAAGTTCTAAACATAAATGCGAGATATGCTCAGGAGTCCTACTCCGGACTTTCTAACATCTTAAAAAAATATGTATTGGATATTGGTGGAGAAGTATCCATTAATTTTCCTCGTTTCCTATTTCCTTTTGTATCTAAAAACTTCAAACGCAGAATCGACGCCAACACAGAGTTTAAGATCCTCTATAACTACCAAATTCGTCCTAACACCTACGAAAGAACGACCATCTCCACAGGAATGAAGTATTTATGGAATCACCGTCGTTTTTATCGTTATACGCTTGACTTTATTGATCTTAACTATATTCAAATCAGTACAGACCCTTCATTCGACTCCATCTATAGTGCAAGTAAATACTCTGTCCTTAGAGAGAGCTATTCAGACCACTTTATTATGAGTTCTAAATTTACTATCACCTACGATGATCAAAGCATAAACAAAAATTCAAATCAACATTATTATCGTGTTTCTCTGGAAACTGCCGGCAATACATTATTCGCCATTAACAGTCTATTTGGTGGTAAAAAGAATAATGAAGGACAATACGAAATAGGAAAAATTCCTTACTCTCAATACATAAAAGGGGAAGTCGATTATACTTACAATCAATATCTCGATGCAAAAAACCGATTAGTCTATCACGTGGGATTTGGTATTGCGTATCCATACGGAAATGGTTCCGTAGTGCCGTTTGAAAGACGTTTCTTTGGGGGTGGAGCCAATGGGGTTCGTGGCTGGTCTGTAAGGACATTAGGTCCGGGTAGTTACTTTTCAGACCATTACGATGATTTTGTAAAACAATCCGGAGACTTAAAATTGCTTCTAAACTTAGAGTATCGTACCAAATTATTTTGGAAAATAGAAGCCGCTGCTTTTGTTGATGCAGGAAATATATGGACAATTAAAAATTATGAGTCACAACCGGAGGGGCAATTTAAATTTACAGAGTTTTACAAACAAATTGCATTAGCATACGGCTTAGGATTACGAATCGATTTTTCTTACTTCTTAATCCGTTTCGACATGGGGGCTAAGGCTTATAATCCTGCAAGAATACCAAGTGAACGATGGAGATTTAAAGGAATAAATTGGAAAGATGACTTTGCCCTACACTTTGCAATTGGTTATCCATTCTAAACAAGGTTCTGTCTTAGAACAGATGCTTGTTCGTAAATATAATATTCTTAAAATGTTTGAAATATGAAACAAAAAGTTGGGTTAGTTTTAGAAGGCGGAGGAATGCGAGGAGCATTTACTTGTGGAGTATTAGACTATCTATTGGACAATCATATTGAAATTCCCTACGCTATTGGTGTTTCTGCCGGAGCCGGGAATGGACTTTCTTACATCAGCAATCAAAAAGGTAGAGGAAAATACACAACGGTTGATTTAATGAGAGAAAGACAATACATCAGTCTATCCAATCTGCTCCTAAAAGGTTCTCTAATCGACATGGATTTATTGTACGAAGAACTTCCTCAAAAACTTTATCCATACGATTTTGAGAGTTATCAGAAAAATCCTGCTCAATATGAAATCGTTACCACAAATTGTGAGTCTGGTCAGGCCTGTTACTTCGCCAAACAAAATACAGAAGAGCAATTGGTAAAAATTGCACGTGCTTCAGGAAGTCTTCCCTATATATCACCCATAGTTCACATAGACAATATCCCAATGTTAGACGGAGGATTATCCGACTCTATCCCTGTGGAGCGTGCTATGAGTCAAGGTTGTGAAAAGTGTATAGTTGTGCTCACTCGCAATAAGGGATATAGAAAAAAGAAAAGTTATTTTCCAATGCCCAACTTTATGTACAGAAAATACCCTCAACTACAAGAGACTTTAAGAAACCGACACGACCTTTACAACCAACAATTAGATCTTGTCGATCAATTGGAAGCGGATGGGAAAATTTTGGTGATACGACCTATTCTACCGATAGAGGTGGATAGAATTGAAAAAGATGCTGTAAAATTGGATAAACTATACAACGAGGGATACGAATGCGCCCAAAAGGCAAATATCGCTGAATTTATTAAGGCAACTTGATAGAGGGAAAACCTCATCAAATTGCCTTTAATCTCCAGAAACAGTGGAATAATTAACCCTTTATTATTACTCCTCAAATTCTAAATCTCTGTATATAACTTTTGTTCCCTCTGTATTCTTGAAAGAGAACATGTAAACTGTTCCGGTAGTACATACCTCTCCATTCGCATCTGAAATTGTTACATCAACAACACAAACATTACGCATGATTTTGTTTACCTTCCCTCTTACCGTTAATTTTCCCTCATCTGTCGAAATACTTTTTTTGTACTTAATCTCCAATTTAGATGTAACACAAGTTGCCTTCAGGTGATAGTGGGTAGTCCACTCCGCCATTTCATCAATCATTGCAGACTGTACACCTCCGTGCAAAACACCTTTCCACCCCTCAAAATGCTCTGCCGGATCCCAATAGGAAACCAACTCTTCTCCATCTACATAAAATTCCATTTTGAGTCCGTACGGATTGTGTGGGGCACAACCAAAACAATTGTACCCGTCAATTCCTAACCATGGGTTCTTCAACTTTTTCATATCGTAAAATTTTAATTACCTAATTGGAATTATTTTTGGCTGATTCTATAAATTACCAATAATAATTTATAGAAGCTTTATTAACTTACCTCAGTTCATCTCTATTTTTACCTCCCTTATTCTTACCACTTTTCAACACACGATAAAAAAGATAAAAAGTTATCAAGGCTATTGTTCCTTGTACAAAAAACATTAATAAGAATGCTGAAAGATTCATAATTATTCGAGTGTATTTTGATGAGACTCAGTAAAACGTTTATTACTATTTTCCTCTCTTGTACGAGTTGCATGCCAAATTAATACGCAAATCAATACGAAAAATATTAAAAGCAATATACGTGTCATATCTAAATAAAATATAGAGGGATCATTAGGATCAACTCCTTTATGCATCAACTCTGCTATAATCGCACTATTATCTAATTCCCATCCGGAAAAACTCAACAACGACCAATCATCGTTCATCGGTTTAATCAGAGCAGAAACAAAAATAACAATAAAGAGAGTAGGCGTAATGTACTTCAAGACATATTTAAAAACGATTGGAATTTTCAATTCTGCATAATCATTTATCATTCTCCATCCTTTATCGACACCCATTACCCACGAAAACGCAATAGACTCTATCATTGCAAAGAAAAACAAAGAAATTGTTCCTCCCCAATAGTCATATTCATCAAAAACGCCCTTATCAAAAAACAAGATACATGGAAGAGCCATCACAAGTAAAATCCCCCCAAAGAAGATAGAAGATTTTTTTTGCGTCCATTCATAACTTCTGGAAAAGAACCCTATCGTAGGTTGGGCCAAAGCCAACGTCGAAGTTAAACTAGCAAAGAACAATAAACCAAAAAAAGCTAATCCGGTCAATGCAGACAACACGCCACCCCATTGTTCGAACAAATAGGGCATTGTTTTAAAACCTAATCCTAAACCTCCGGACTGCATCAACTCTACTACCCTATCAACGCCTAAATATCCAACGGAAATTGGAATAAGAATAGCCCCTCCTATTATCACCTCCGTAAACTCATTCACGAAACCGGACGTCATAGAATTTAAAGCGATATCATCCTCTTTTTGCAGATAGGAAGCATAACATTGAATAGCCCCCATACCCAAAGAGAGTGTAAAAAATATTTGTCCTGCCGCTGCCAACCAAACTTTAGGATTATCCAACGAATCAAAATTAGGAGTCCATAAAAAGTTCAACCCCTCAGTTCCATCAAATATTGCGCCATCTTCACCAGCCGTCAATGAACAAGCCTTAATAGCCAAAAATATACCAAAGATGAAAAGCATCGGCATACAAAATTTGGCAACTTTTTCGATTCCTCCGGAAATTCCTTTGCTCAAAATAAAGATATTAAGGCACATACAAAACAAGAAGGAGACAAGTGGAATAAAATTATCAACACTTACATTCAGATAAGCAGCAAAAAAATCTGATATTTGCGTCTCTCCCATTCCGTTGAAAACTCCCAATACAGAATAGATTGCATAAGACAAATTCCAACTCTCAATATAGCAATAATAGGAACAAATTATCACACTTGAAAATATTCCGAAAGCACCTGTGTAACGCCAAATTTTTCTATGATTCATCATCTGCATAATCATTGGAGGCGAGTGATGTCCATGCATTCCACCATACTTACCGGTTGACCATTCTACAAGTAATAAAGGGATACCCAATAAGACAAAAGAAACCAAATAAGGTATAATAAATGCGCCTCCACCATTCTGTACAGCTTGCACCGGAAAACGAAGAAAATTTCCGATACCCACAGCATTACCTGCCATAGCTAAAATCAATCCCACACGAGAATTCCACGACTGACTTTGTTGACTCATAAAAAAAACTTATTATAAAACTCACATTATAGTTTCTCCACAAAGATACAACAAAGAAATGAAAGAGGTATAAAATGATGAAAAATTTAAATGACTATATTTTTTGCACTTCTTTTTTTACATTAGATCGTCAACTTATTAGTTGCCTGAATACGAGAATATCGATCTGAGAGTTCATCATCACTCTCAGAGTAAATCAAATCAGCAAAACCATCACCTCAATGTAATCAAATTTTACCCAAAAGATAAATTTATAAAATTTACCTAAAACAAAAACTTTGTAAAATAAGATTAAAACATTAACTTTGCGCGGTTTTTTAATATCAAACTAACAAATGACAGGAAATCCAATTTAAAATAATTCTAAAATGATAAGAAAGTTTATTATTAGTAAGAGGATATTTATTCTATTGATTATATATTTATTTACACTTCCGACACAAACTATACACGCAGACATTATTGATGCAACAAGGCATGAACTAAAAGGGAATGTAGAAGAAGTAAAACAATCCATAAAAAGTTTACAAAATACATTAAATGATTTAAAGAGCGATTTAACTAATCCGCAAGAGGGGCTTAAAAATGTACTAAGTAAGTACGAAGAACTCATTGGAGGATTCGATATAGAAAATCTTAAAAAGACAGACTCTGAAAGTCTAAAGAGTAAGATTGAAGCTATCAAAACTGAGCTTAAAGAGGGTTCTATCTTAGAAGGAGTTGGGGACGAATACAAACAAAAAATAGAAAATCTCAACAATGATATTGAGAGAGTTATCAGAAGTGTCAAGAATATTATTTCGATTAATTACACAACACCCGTCGGTTTACGAGGGGGATACGGACAAACCGGACTTGAGATTTCAATTGACACCTTAAAATATACCCGAGAAGAAAATGGAGATGGGACAGTACAAATGACTGTACACGCAGACTTTCAACTACCCTTTTCGATTGCAGAAGATGGAGCAAATACCAAAATCGGATTTATTGGAGAGAATATCCATTTGGTTGGTGATGGCTCCTCTAAAATAATGTTGGATACAAAGAATACTACCGGAAATTTCTCTATTGCAAAAGAGATTGTTTACTTTCCTATTTTAGATGGGAAAGCTCAAATAGGAATAAAAAAAGATAGTTATATAGAGATTGATTGCAACGGGTTTAAGGGAATACTTTTAGACGGAGAATTTGTATTCAGTAGTGATGTTATATATCCTGCCAACAAGAATGTTTCGATAGGAGATAAATCAACTATTCCAACAAAAATCGATCCAAACGGAGCAACCTCTGATAATTCAGTAAATGGCGATGATAACAATACCAACGAGGCAACCGCAAGTGAATCGTCCAATGAAGAAAACAGTTCTGAGGCACAACCTAACAAGAAGTCACAAACACCTAATGCCGACTCTGTTATGATTGCCGAATTTAGATTAGAGACATCTGATCTTGAAAACATAGTCATCGAGACAGGATTCAAAAAAACCATTCAAGGTAAAATGTACCGGAGATATCACATATGAAGTTCAAGGGTTGGTAGCCGACTTCAGTACAGTATCGAATGCAGAAAACTTCCAATTTCCCAAAGGGTATAAAATGCCATTTAAGAATGATGATGCAACCTATTGGACCGGGTTTGCGCTAAAAACACTAGAAGTAAATGTAAGCGATGAAATTCCTTTTATCGATACTTTGAGAGCTTACAACATGCTAATAGATGAGACGGGGGTATCGGGTTGGTTTGGAGCCTCCTTTGGAGACGGGAAAGGAGAATTAAAAACAGGAGTAATCGATACAAAAATTAATAGCGTTGAAGTAGCTATTGCAAATGGGAAAGTTGTCGGAGGTGGTCTAGCCGGAAATTTAGATGTAATCGCTCTAAAAGATAAAGAGGGAAAATCTCTAAATCTCAACATAGACGGAAGTATTTACTCTGATAGCAACGATAATCTCTGCTACTCCATCGGTGTTGAAAATCTCTCTGCACATACCTACAGACTACCATTACTTGAGACATCAGACGTTACATTAGGAGCAGGGACCTCCATCACTTACGAAAAACAATTGACACCTGACTCTACTTACAAAAAAGGATTTTTCTTCAACCTAAATGGATCTATTGATTTAGCTTGCAGTTTCTTGAAAGTAGAAGGACTCGGATTCCAAAATCTTAAATTATCCACATGTGAGCCTAATTTTGGAGGAGGAAAATTTGCGCTCAATAGTGCAAAATCGCTCAATTTAGGAGCATTGGAAATAGAGTTGCTAAATGTTTCAGCCGGATTCGATACAACAAACAGTAAACGAACAGCCAGTTTTGGAGCCAAAGTAAATGTAAAACTGATTGGCGACGGGAAAGGTGTTAGTTGCGGAGGAAAATTCAGTTGTTCAACAGATGTTGACAATGGCTGGAAACCTAATAAACTACATGTTGATGCCATAAATGTAGATGCCGATTTTTCAGCATTCCATTTAAAAGGAGGCGTAGAACGATATGATGTAGAAGGAGAAATAACTATAAGCGAAGAGCATAAATTTGGTCGAGGATTTTCCGGGGAACTACAAATTAGCATGGATGCTCTAAACATTGATGTAGGAGCCAGTGCTATGTTCGGAAAAACAAAATACATGTTAAGTAGCAATAATGAGAGTGCATATCGTTATTGGTATGTATATGCCAATGTTGGAGTACCTCCTGGAACTATTATTTTCCCTCCTGCTGTAATGCTTAACTCTGTATCATTGGCCTTATACAGCAGAATGCAATATTCTGTTAATCAGACCACAAAAGAAGTAACAAGAGATTATTTCCCTTCACCTAAAATAGGTTTTGGTTTCCAAGGCGGAATCAAAGTTTATGCAGCACAAGAGAGTTTGGTTGGCGCAGAAGTGAAACTAGGTATGGATTTCAGTTCCGGAGGAGGTGTAAAAAATATAAATTTAGAGGGAGGTATATATATGCTTGGTGATAATCAAGACAACTCCATTGTAAATGGTACCGTGTATAGTTACTATGACTTCGAAAAAGAGATACTAAAACTTAATGCCAACGTAGAAGCTAAATTAGCTTGCATCCAAGGACACGCAAAAATTGAATTGTACTCAGATCCTAAAATTTGGTATTTTAATATGGGGTCATTAACAGATCCTACACAAGAATTAAAATTTGCTAAAATTGCAAAAGCTAAGGCCTATTTTATGATGGGACACAATATACCAGCATCTTTACCACCTTTGGATTCTCGAATAACGGAATTATTTAATGTGACTCAATCATCAGCATCCGGACATCAAGAAGATTTTGTTACTGGTAAAGGTTTTGCCTTTGGTGCAGCAGTTTCTGTTGAATGTGGATTTGATAAATTCATCTATGCAGGAGTTAATATGTTAGGAGGAGTGGACGTTATGGTTGCGAAACGTCCGGGACAAAATTGCGAAAATAGTGCTTATCGCGGCTATGGTAGAGCATACGTATGGCTTGATTTAGGAGCGGGAGTAAAACCTAGAAAGAAAAAATTTGAATTCCTAGAAATGAGTGCAGCTGCAGAAGTAAATGCAGAATTCCCTAAACCATTGTATCTATATGGTCAAGTAGGATTCCGTTATAGTGTATTAGGAGGCTTATTCAGTGGAAATGCTAATGCAAAATTCGAAGCAGGAAGTACTTGTAACTGGGAAAACATAGAGCCATTTAACGAATCGAACGATGGAACGTACGACTTCTCTCAACATCGCAACTCATTAGAGACAAATATGACAGATGGAGAAAATTTTGAACAGATATACAATCAAGCAATGGAGAATGTAGATCCAAAATTGATAGAAGAAGATGAAGGAGAATAAGAAGAATTATTATACACATGAAATAATACAACAATGAAAAGAGTAATAACATTCATATTGACCAACTTATTAGTCGCTACACTTTATGCTACTGATTCGGAAAAAGAGATTGTAGTTCTTCATTTCAACCATGGGGACTCAATTTCTCTACGTTGGATTCCTGCAAATGAAAAACTAATTGAGAAAAGTTTAACACATGGATATATCGTACAAAGGAGAGAAAAAGGAGAAAGTAAATGGAATAGTATATCCCCCGAATTGAAACCTCTATCCAACAAAGAAATGGAAATCATAGAGAGTTACAATGAAGATATCTACCCCTTAAGAGAAGTTCTCTATAAAGAAGGACGTAAAGAATATGAAAAAGAAAAATATTCCAACACAAAGTATTTAAAATCAGGATTTGAGTCGGTACAAGGGGAGCAATCGTTTGAAGATGCAATGCTTTATGCCATGGCTGTATTTGGAGCAGACATTTCTCTACAGGTTGCAAAAGCAGGAGCTTTGATCTTTGTAGATAAAAATATTGAAAAAAATACAACCTACGAATATCGGGTAGTATTTTCCGACCAAACAAATATTGCAAACGCCAACGTTGGAATTACAACTGTGAATACATCTCAAAAGACTCAATTGCCTGTAATTGAAGACTTTACAGCCCAATTTGAGGAACATTATGTAGATTTCCAATGGACAATGGAGAAGTTAAAAGGATATTACTCTGCTTTTCGAATTGAAAGAAGTACAGACAGCATCCATTTTACTCCGTTGAAAAAGAGACCATTCATTCATAGTTACACCAAAGAGGAATTAAAAAATATAGCTTTATATAAGGATTCTCTTCCCAACCAAGATGATACATTCTACTATCGCATAACAGGTTATTCTCCATTCGGCTTCTATGGTCCTTATTCCAAAGTATGGGCAGGTCAAGCCAAGTTAAATTTCAAACAGATTTCTATTGAGATTGACACTATTATCTTTAAGAAAAATCATACAGAGATTCAGTGGAGTGTGGACAAGAAATTTCAAAAAAGAATTAAAGGATTGCAAGTGATGCGCACAAGAGACTTTCAAGAGTTCAAACCACTTAACACAACTCTGCTTCCAACAAGTTCTAAAAAATTTAGCGATAAAACCAACATTAATAGCTCTAATTACTATGGTATTGTTGCTTATGGATATAATGAAGGAGAAGTTAGTAATGTAAACTATGTATATGCACATTACAATGACTCTATACCTCCTATAGCTCCTAATGGATTAAAGGCTATAATAGATTCCTCCGGAATTGTAACTATCACATGGACCCCCAATAGAGAAAATGATATATTTGCTTATCGTCTCTACTCTTCTAATAGTGGAAAAGAAGAAGATTATTTTACAGTAAAGGGAACTTACTTAAAAGACACACTTTACAACGACACCGTTACATTGAACACAATTACCAAAAATAAATATTATAAAGTAACTGCTATTGATAGGTCCTACAATGAGTCGAATTGGTCGGAAGCCGTCAAGATTACCAAACCGGACACAATTGCTCCCGTTGGTGCTGTATTTAAATTAATCCAACAAGAGAAAGAGGGGGATAAAATTGTAGTTAAATGGGATAACACGCCAAGTGAGGATGCTATAGAAATGGAGTTATATCGTCAAATAGATGACACTGGGAAAGTTGTATTGATAAAAAAATATGATTTAACAAAGAGATTACCAAACGAATACAATGACCCTTATTCATTTTCAGGTGAATTTGTTCAATATTTTATGGTAGTGAGAGATGACGCCGGAAATAAAACAACTACACATTCCAACCGATTAACAACTTTAGGAGAGAGACCCGGATGTATTAAGAACTTGCAATCGAGAGTGATTAATGAAGAAAAAAGGAAATGCATTGAATTTAAATGGGAACACAATAGCTCTAACATCACTCGCTATGTCATCTACAAAAAAGTGGAAGAAGAGCATATGTTACCAATAGCCTCATTACAAGGAAATAAGACTTATTTTGAAGATAAAGAGGTGGTTGTAGGTTTAAAATACAATTACATAATCAGACCTATCACATCAGAAAGAGTTTGTCCTACAGAGTATTCGGAAGAAATTATTATGGGCGGTTATATCAAATAACCCCCATAAAAATCCTCGAATGGAAAAGTTTTTTCATTATGGTAAAATTTGATGTTAATCTCTACTCATTCACCAACCGCTCTATCTTGCACCTGTGCTTCTTCGTCTTTTCGTCGTAATTTACACCAACGAAAAGTAAATCGCCCTTATAGTTGTTAAGTGCCTGACAATAGTTTTTATCCTTTATCTGTTGAAGTGCGCTTCCTGCGCTTTTGTTGTGTTTCAACTCTATCACCATTGCCGGAATATTTGGCAAGTATGGAATTAAAACCAAGTCTGCATACCCCTTTCCCGTTGGCAACTCTTTAAAGAGCGTGTAACGGGTATTTGCGTAGAAGTAAGCCAAGCAGATGGCACTTTGGAAGCAATGCTCATCATTGTAGGTAAGAGGGTTTGTCACCTCTGTGTGGGCTGCGTCGAGAGCCTTTGCCACCGCCTCCTCGTTGCCTTCAACGGTTGCGTCGAGGAGTTTTTTGGAGGCGTTGATGATCTCCATCAGCTTCTTGTAGTCGGGACTCAGTTTAACAGAACGCACCCACTCTTGCCGAACTTCCTCATTGGGTATGCGGCAAGTTTGTTCTTCAAAATTATAGTTCAAGTAACCCAAGTGAATCAGGTAAGTGAACACATCGTCCTTCGACTCAAACTTGTCCAAAGTGTTCAAGAACGAGCCAACATCCACCTCCACACTATCGCCCGAAATCATGGTGACAACATCCTGACGGATACCTTCAAAATCCATCAAAATGTAATCTTTCAACGCCTCAAATGAACCTGTAGCAGACCAGTAGCTACCCATCCGCTTGCGACTGATGGAAGAGGTCACCGACTTTGGGTTAAAGAGACTGACCTCTTCGCTGAGCCTATAACCGTCATACCAACGCTCAAATTCGGCAAAGTCACATCCGTATTGTTCACAAAGAGCCTTAGTCTCCTCTGCGGTGAAACCTACGTGCGGAGCAAATTGCGCCGCATCGAGCATGGTATATTCAGTGAACTCGTTCAGTTTGGACTGTACCTTGTCGCGCACAATCGGAATGATGCCGGTAATGTAGGCAAGGGCAATAGCCGGGCGAATGGCTGTGTCCTTGAAAAGTCCGTTGAGGAAACTTAGATAACTGTCGAACAGCGATTGCGGAACTTGCTCACGAATCAGCACATCGTATTCGTCTATGATAATGACAAACTTTTCGCCGGTAAGCTTATAGACCTTCGAGATACATTTGTCTATGGAATTTTCATCCTCTCCAAAAACTATGTTTTGGAATTGCTCCTTAAATTCTTCTGCAACAATTTTATCTATCTGCTCAATCAAAGAAGCGTGCGTATTTTTCTTTTTTGTATTTTGATACCACCCGTTCAAATCCAGTTTGATGACATTGAACTTGTTCAGGTACTTGTCAAAGCCGGGCTCTTGACCGAGTTTCATCTGGCTGAAAACGTCACGTGTATCGCAGCCCTTTGAGTAGTAGGCAGAAATCATGTTGCCCGCCATGCTCTTTCCAAAGCGGCGAGGACGAGAGAGGCAGACAAAATCCTCCTTGGTACTTACTATAGAGTTCAGTTCCCTAATCAATAAAGATTTATCAACATAAATCCTTGTTCCTTTGTCTTCCATGAACGCATCCGCATTCGGATTCAGATATAAGCCCATAATTTCTGACATTTAATGTTTTTACAAAGATAGAAAAATTTTGAAATATCTCTCTATTCATTGTATATAACAAACTTCAGAGAGTAGTATTATAACGCTCTCTGAAAATTTGTTTGGGTGTTAAGGACACATATTTAATCTTTTTAATTTCTAACCCAAGCTAAAATTTGATAAGATTATAACTTTACAATTTATGCTCCTTTAATTCTCTTTCCTCTCCTTAACCTCCTCACTTATCATTACAAATTTCCCTTCTTCTGAAATAACATATTTTCTTATTGTATATACGGTTTTACAATAAACATTCTCTCCTTTTACTATTTTAAAATAACCTTCTGTTCTCAATATTGTAATATAATCATTTTCTATTATTGATCTATAGCCAAACATAGTTTCTGATGTATCCGTTCTTAACGATGGTATTTCGGTATCTGTATATTCACCAAAAACTACAAGATAATCAACGACCTCCCCTTTTCTGTTGTAAACAACAAGAAAATCTTCTTCGCCACAACCTGTCTCATTATCCTTGACTATTTCCAACATAACAAATTTATCGTTTTGCAATAATTTTGTTTTAACTCGTGCCGCAGCCAAACAGCCTAGATAACAAACCGAATTCATATCAATCGGTAATTTCCCTTTTACGAATTGATTAATTTCTACAGAATCCAAAGAACGTTCAAACACATTACCTCCTAAATAGGTCATCTTGTTAGTTCCCAAAATATCTATAGGAACATCTATTGCATAATATATTGGCGTATATTCTACAGGAAATTTAGCCAAAAATGTTTTAAACACCTCTGTCTCTGGAACAAACTCCCCTTGCTGTGCTTTTGTACAATTTGTACTTACTAAGACCAACAACAGTCCTAATAGAAAATTTTTGTGTCTCATGTTATCTAAATTTTAATAAATTACCTTTTGCTCTATTTTGTTCATATATACCCGTATCCTTACTATTCCTTCTATTGTGAAATTCTTTTTCTTCACAATCACAATTTCTTGTCTTTCCGTATTCAAAATAATTTCTTGAACAACAACAATTTGTTACATTGATTTCTATTGTAGTAACAATACCTAAACGTAATGCATCTTTATTTTGCGTTTTATTTTTAGCTTGCAAGTAACCTTCCGAAGTTTTGTAGAAGCGATTATAAACAGCAGATGTTCCTTTTTTTTCTCCATCTTTATATTTGTCTTCATTTGACTGCGCCACTTCAAAGTAGGTGTAATTAAATGTCCTGATTCGTGGACTGCACTGAATTTAAATCAGTACCCTTTTACTTAGCGCCCGTCCGTCTCTTCCTCTTTCGAGGCTGGCTGGGCGTATTTCACCTCAAACTTTTTGTATGTTTCCACCCATTTTAGCATTTGATCACGACTGTCGCTCACAAATTTTTCATCTTTGAGAGTGTAAATCTTACCTATTCCTTTATAATCCTCCACCTTTTCATACTCAGACATGTCCGGCAAATCAAAATCGTTGGGGAAATAGAGTATCCAGCCGGGATGAAAAGACAATTCCTGATGATCTTTGAGTTGCTTTCTAAAATACCATGGATAAATACCGGCATATTTAGGCTTGAAATAATCTATCAAATCATTCATCACTTTCATTCCCCATTCAAAGACGTTTTCATCTGTCTCCGGAACTGCTATATTCATTCCATTACCACTGAATTGATGTCCAATACTGCAGGTTATCTCATATTCTACATCTTTATTCTCTTTGTACACATACCAATATCTATAACCTCCACAATCAGAAGAGGCTTCGGTTACGACCTTTACATCTTTGTTGTACTTCCGGACATCTTTGCCATTCGCTTTTATGAATTTTTCTGCCAAAGAATGTGCCAACTCAGTCTCGTTGTCGAACTTTTCTAAATTTATAAGATTCTCTTCTTTTTTCAGATAAGAGATATACTCCCATTCTTTTAGACGCTTGCAATGCTTGGCAACGACCATCAAAACGTGCGCTATATCCAAGCTTGCTTCCCCTATTGTTTTTGAACAATAAGGAAAAATGATATTTAAATTAACATTTCTCATTGTTGTTTAATCCATTTTACTTTTATATTAATCGGAGTAGGTTCAGCATTTTCGAACAATTTTTGAATGCCTTTTGCCCCCAATTCGGTTGACACATGCCATTCGATTTCAACTTTGCCTCCTACTGCATATATTTGACGTTCAGCCTGTTTCAGTATGGCATCAACACGCTTTTGGTTTTTGATTGTGATATTGTCAAGGTCGTTCGCCTCATCAATAAATTCAGAGAACATATCGTCTGATTCTTTGAATACGCTACTTCCATGTCCGAATTTATTGTCAATCAGTTTGCCATCAATCACGTTATCGAAACTTGTGCCATTATACTCGAAGCTGAGGTTAGCATCGCCACTGCCCGAAATCAGCTTGCCATCTGCATTACGTATTGGGGTGCCTTGATATTTCTTAGCATTATCCAACACCCATGAACTTCCTGTTTGAGATACAGGGAACTTTTTGTATTTAAAAACGTTTGTATGTGTATTATTTCTTATTGTATTATATTGAAATTTTTAATCAAAAATAAAACATATCCCATTAGCGAGCGGATTCAAAATTCTCCAATACACTACAACTCATACACCCTCAATTCATTCAACTCACGAATATAGACATACATTCTGTCATCTGTGACAACAGGAGCGCCAATGGTGACGTTCTTTTTGATTTCCAGTGGCTGACGTTCCACAATCTCTTTCCTGTCAACATCTATCACGCCAATCTCTTTCCCTTCACGATTGTCTGCGTAGTAAAGTCTGCGGCCATGCATAGTCACATTCCATGAGCAAACATCCAAATCATTATCTTTCTGGACTACCGTTCTTTCCAGTTTCCCTGTAAATGGGTTTATCTCACACAAGTTAAGTTCCGCAATACCACCAAAATAAAGAACAATACATCCATATAGCATTTTATCTTCACCTACGAAAAAAGTATTTGAACAAATTCGGTCTCGTCTGTCTAATTCCCACAGTTTTTCTCCTGTACGAATATTGAATCCCTGTACTTTTCCCATCACTCCGCAATCCTGACTTATTATCACCACCACATCATCCACCACCGGAATACACTTACAGTTGATTTTTAAATTCGCATCCTCCTCGGTGTATTGCCATAGGAACTCACCTGTCTTGGAATAGAAGAGAAGTGGATTCTTAAGGGATCCAACCGATAACATTATAACATCTTTGCTTTTATTTTTACAAATACTATCATAACAATAATGTATGTTTGATTCTATATCAAACAAGTGTTCAGTTCCCTCTAAAAAAAAAGACAATTTGTATCTTCCATTTTCCAATATTGCAGAATCCCTTAAATTTTCAGGACTAGCATCTCCGTATCTCCCATGTGGCCAAGGCCGAAACTTGTTATCTATATATACATATTCTTTTTTATTTCTAGTCAGTGATAGATAACTGCTGTTATTCCATATTATAAAGTCATCATCCTTCTCTGCATGTATAAATTCTTCTCCAAGTTCTACGTGGTCTTTATACCGCAATACCATTTGATTATCTATCAATCCTAAGAAATTCACATCGTTATATTTTTTTATTAATTTCATATTTATTCTGCTTTAAATATGTTTAACAAATCAGTCTTAAAATCAGTTATTGCATTAGGATCTTTTTTAACATCAATATTCCACTTTTTTAATACCTCATTAGGTATATCCCACTCCTTAATAGCCGTCTTCATCTTCTCTGTAAGTTGCGTCTGCGTCACCTTCTTTCCGTCGAAGATCCACTTGAGCTGGGAAAGTTCATCTACATTATTATTTAACAGATCTTTGCCAAACTGATCAAAGAAATGCTCCGGAGGAATATTTTTAACAGACTTGAATTCGTAGAAGATAGTCTTTTCTGTTGTTTTGCCTGTGGCATCTGTTGTTTTTTCAACGGTTTTCATGTCCACATAACGAATCTTATCTCCATTTTCGCCAACATGTTCAACACACTCAAACTGTAGATGTTTCTCTCTGTACATTTCTGGATGTTCTCCCAAATGTCTGAATGTCCATTCCGCACCTATTTCTTTGATTTTTATTCTACTACTAGTCGAACCATCAACGCCATCCATCAAATTTCCTAATACTTTCTTGAAGCCAGCCTCATCTATTGTAAATATCTTATTGACAACAGCTTTTGAAAAGTTGTCACAAGAATTTATAAGATCTTTATATGCAAGACCCTCAGTTCCAGATATTTTCTTTAGGAAATCATCATCAAAACCTAAACTCTCTGCCATTTTATTTCCCCTAATTGATTTAAGTGCTTTTAGCGATTCTGGATCCTTTGCAATAATAGGATGGTGTCCTTTAATAAAGTTCCACTGAATCACAAGATCCGGATCTTTAACGAATTCACGTATGACCTCACTTGATGCGTTCTCAAAATCCTTCAAGAAGGCTTCACCTCCGTCTTCCAGATTGTCAAGGGTCTTTGTAAACGCCTTTGTGTCAACACCATCTGGCAAATTGATCTTCTTCAGCCACTTCTGCAGACGTATTTTCTGTGCCAACTTCTTTGAAATTGACGGCAACATAGTGACACCTCCGCCTACAGCAGTTTCTACCACTGTGATTGTAGTTCCAGCTACCGTCCTTGTTTTCAAGTGTCCACTTCGTCCATCATCGGTATTTTCGTCCATCATTTCCTTGAAGTCACCTGAAGTGGAAGATGTCACAGAAGCAAGGACAACGTCGCCAAGCAAAGGGAAAAGCGTCTTAGGATCATCTGCCACCTGATCTTTAAGAGTCTTGAATCCATCGATAGTTTTCTGGCGTTCCTCTTTATCCACAATGACACCATAGATCATACTGCACATGCTCGTGATGTCCGTCAATTCCTGACCAACACCTTCTGTCACTCCAGTAAAAAAAGCAGGGCCATGTATAATCGAATTTTTTCTTGAATCTCCTGGCAGTTTGTTTGCGTCTTTATAATATACCTGTGGTTCAACCTCTGATGTTTTCAGGAACGTTATGCCTATTCCGCCAGCTTCTGAAATGATTTTTGTGAAGAATGCATTCTTGTCAATCTCCACCTTGTCTCCGTCAGGGAATGCATTACTGTCAAGACTTTGTGTCGGTTTCTGCTCTGGAGAAGAGACCTTATTTTCCACAAAGAATTCATTTGCAAGCTCTTTTATATATTTTGCAAGTGCCTCTTTATCAACAGCTTTTCCTTGAACATTTGTCAGGCTCTGATTAATTCCGTATGCAGAAAGCTGGAAGATTCCTGTTCCGTTTTTCTCGAAACGATAAATTTCATCCACACCACTGAACAGACCTTTGTTGATGTCTTCATTGCTAAGTGTGGATTTCTCTAACTCTCCATTTTTATTCAGTCTGTAGGCGATACCGTTTGCAGAATATTCTACATATTGTGTGCTTCTGAACTGTTGAGCGAGAGCATTTAATGTAGATTTAATTTGTTGTTCATCTTCCTGCTCTGTCGATGTTGGTGCCACACAATTTTGCCAATTTTCTTTAACATGATTAGACAATGCTTCACCTTTTTTATCAATACCAGCAATACTTGCAGATGGAATTCGACAAAATTGTACAGAACCATCACCCGCTTCGTATAAAATAAAGTCACCTAATTCTAATTCACTTTCAAATGTATAAAGTGATGATGATTGAGTAAACTCAACTTTATTATCAACCATCCTGTTATTCAGAAGGTTATCAAACCAAATATTTTGAACTAAGTTATTTTGAAATTTAATTTGACCAGAAATATAATTCAGACTTAGATCTTCTTTACGTGTTCCCAAACCATCATTCTCATTAACTGTCTTAAGAGTATTACGAAGTGTATAATAGACAATATTTCTTCCTTTTAGCTTTTCCTCTTCATATATTTGCCATGCAGTTTCCCATGCTTTTTCTTGACGTTCCTTTCCTTTTCTATTCATATCCTCCTCTGCCCTGCTCAATGCGCTCCAGTTTGGGAGAGGTAGATTGATTTGGGTCCACTCGTGGTAGGATAGCGCATCGTTAGGGGTTTTCTCTGTGTAGTCCATCAGGTTGTAGGTAGCTCCTTTTTTGATGCCGTATGCACCGGAAAAGATGTGATCCAAACCAAAGAGACCATGACCCAACTCGTGCGCCATGGTGTGGGTGATGGAAGGGGTGGCAGAAGTTACCTCTCGCATAAAGATAAATCCATATTGTTGACGCTGTGGCATGATGCCGGCGGCATCTTTGTATCTTCCTGTCGGTTTATCCAGCAGGAAGAGATAAGCTGCATCTTTATCGTAGGCATCACCAATGTTGATCTCGTAATTAAAAATAAACTCCTTCATCTCCTCTGAAAAATCAGACAGAAAATCTGTCTCTAACCCTATTGTGGTTGAAAGACCCTCGCGGTGTGCTGCATCATCATCCAACTCCACCTCAAACGTATATCCTAACTTGGCATAGACGCGATCCAAATCCTTTTTCACCTCATCCGTATTTACAGAAAGTCCCTCCAACAAAGGCACTATAACCACCTTTTTACTCTTGTAAGAATAACAACACAGATTCAGTTTTCCTACATTCTCATACGGAGAACCCTCCCCTTTGCGAGCAATGGCATAAACTTGATTCTGCACATCCACTTTCATTCCCGGAATGGAGACGCTATAACTTCCATCACCATTTTCCACCGCATCCAATACCACATGCGTGCCGGATGCCGGCAAAACAAACTTCACATCAGTGAAACCGGATTTACTCAAATCCTTGCTTGGCATAGCCGTCAATTGGAATATACGTCCCGGATTGGTAGCCACCCAAGGGATGATATACTCTTCTCCAAAGGAAACATAATTGCGGGACAACGTTGCAGCTCTGCGTATCATTCCTGTAGGATCATCGTCAAACGCAATATTTTCATGATCGGGATTAGAAAATTTTACGTAAATATCTTCGTCGTTCAAGGCGCCATTATCATTGTACGCATCGGAGTTTGACAAATCAATAACCGTACCAACCTGAACAACATTGCCATTGCCAACAATAAGGGATACCTTTCCGTCCTCTACAATCAAATCACCTGATTTAAATCCGGACAAATCGTCGTCCGGACCCACCTCGTTCAAGCTTGCATCCTCCTGTTTTAAATCATTTCCGGCAGCCCCTTTCCCTAAGATATTGTTCAGATCTATCATTGCTGCGGTTTTCTCGTCATACACAGAGATTACCTGACCCTTTTTCAGTTCATCGGCACAATTGATCTCGATATTATCAAAACTAACTTTCAGTCCGAATTTAGACAATATCGGGAATGGCAAATGCCCCTCTCCTGAGATTATTACAGAACTGCCATTCACAGATTGATAAGTAATTGTATCGATAGAAACAGTTGTTCCATTCGCATTAAACTCATCGCCGATTTCCAACTCAGCTCTCTCGCCTGCATTCGTACAATCAGTTAATTCCGGTGCTGCATTCCCGCACTCGAGAGTATCTGCCGGATGAGGAATTTTAAACTCTATGGTATCGCTATAAGGAGCATAGACCTTCTCTCCATCCTCATATAAGAAATATTGTCCGCGCGCCATATAGGTCTCTTTATAAGCCAATGACGAAAGAGCAACCAACGTATCCGTTGCCACTTTACTCTCCGTCAAAAATGGTGTCCAGGTATCCTGATTCTTCTTTTTCACCTCGATTACCACGCCATCATATTTCTCCCGGACATCCACCGGATCTTGAAACCAATAGGCAGAACATGAAGATTCTTCCGAAAGAACCGTATCTATGCGGAGTCTGTCCAATGATTTTTTGATGGATTTGGCCATCGGAATCTGCGGCACCCATGCATCTTCCGGCTCCGGCTCTTGCGGTGTTCCACAATAGACGAACTTATAGACCGGACTTGCCCCTTTATTGGGATAAGATGCCCGAGCTTTTCCCTCCTTATCACACATCACCACTCGCCAGTAGTAGGTATGATTCTCTTTAAAGTTTGCCTCCGTCACCGGTATATCGCAAATAGGCATCATCAGCCCCCTTTTCTCTATCAACAAATTACCTCCATTCTCGATAATCTGAGGTCCATCAAAAGGAGAATTAGCCTCCGCAACCTGAAGCGTATAACTATTAATACCGGAAGTTATATATGGCTGTTGCCACTGAAAAATAACATTCGGCAGTTGGCAAGAGAGCGAGTCGTTATTGGCAGGAGAAATCAAGATAGGAGTTGCCCCATTCTCCAAAAATGCAGTTACCGTAAACTCTTTGCTGATAGGAATACGCTGCTTGGCATAATAAGCTTTCGCATCAAAAGCCTGAAAACAAAATAGGTATGCACCCTCAGGAAGACAATTATCATTAAGAATATTTTGACCTATCAAAACATTGCCCGACTCAAAAAAATTGCTGATACTGACCGGGGTATTCCCAGCTCCCAAAACAACAGCAGGTTTTCCCATACCAATCGAGAACTTATTGGAATAAGAGAGAAAGACCGTATTCATGGAGGAAAGAGACTTCACACGCATTTGGATTAGCATCTCATAATTATTCCCGTGATTCATATCGCGAAGCAGAGCCTGAATAACAAAACGATTGGAGTTGGAAAGATCCGTCAGGCAAGTCCCGTAGGGAGGTGTCAACATCACATTCAAATCAACAGGATAGACGCTACCAATCTGCCCCTTGGTCTCAAAAGAAAACAAGGAAAGCACCAAAACCACTGTTACTACTATATTCTTAAAAAAAGTTCTCATATTTTTATTGAACTGCAAAAATCTGCTTGCAAGTACAAATTTAATAAAATTCTTTAATCCTACGCATCCGCATTCGGATTCAGATATAAGCCCATAATTTCTGATATTTAATGTTTTTTACAAAGATATACAAATTCAGCGTGTCTAGTAATATGACTTCGATATTATAAGTCACCTATGTAATATATGTCATATTCTTCATAATCCCAATCAACATCTAGAGGTCCATCCAAGCTTTCATTAAGCATTTTCAGTTTCTTAACTCTTGACTTATGAATCCATCCTGGCTGTAAATTATTATTTACAAATATGACCCTATACCATCCGCCACAACTATATCCATCAATCACAAATCTCTCTTTCTCTTTTATCGTATATAATATTTTTGCCTTAGAATTCGGTTTTTCTCTCACATTTGTATAGCCATCAACATCTATTATTTCGCACTCATAACCCATTGGGTTATAGACAACCTCTATTATTTCATCCTTATTTTTAACTGTTTTTAATACAGAAGATGGTATTTCTTCTGGAAAAATTCTTATTGACGACCATACTTTTTCATATCTTAACAACCCTGTGGATAATTTGTATATTTCAAATCCGTTCAGACCTCCTAATTGCACCCCAAGTACATCTTTATTTGCATAAATAGTATAAATATTATTATCAATACTGTGAGTGACATAATAATCAACATCATCATACAAAGCAGATCCTTTCGATAAATCGCCATAAATATTTAAATCAGGAATAGTTGTCAGTGCTGAAAATAATATTAACGAAGACAAAACCTCTGCTTTATTCTCATCATAAATAAATGAAAAAATTCTTGTGCGCCACATTATTTCTCCTACATGCGTCTTCATATCTACATCTTCATTTGTGAGAATTATTATTTCATATACAAAATCGGAAATTGAACGATATAGCAGCGGATACACACTAAGTTCCGCTTCCGGGAAAGAAAATGCAAACAGTTCCTCTCCATAAATATCTCCACACTTATTATTCAACACGAAAGGCATTTCTCTCTTTTTCAGCTCCTTATAAAAAAGAGAATACAATTCATAAGGAATTTGAGCTTCAGAATTTATCTTAATAGGTTTACCCTCCTTGTGAAATTCAAGGGAGTCTCCGTCTCCAAAAAATTTAATTTTCTCAAAAGCCATACACTTCTCTGATTTCAAAATGTATGGCTTGATTTCGTTCCACAATGATCTTACATCATCAGAAAAAGCAGACGTGCAAATCATCGAAAAAATTGCGATAAAAAAAGTTCTTCTCATTGCTTCAAAGTTAATTTACATATATTGTATATTCTTATTTTATTTACTCCTGATTTGCGCCACTTACAATGACGACCTTTATTAGCAGATTGCGACCTCGAGTTAGTTGAGCAATTCGCATCATACGCTTTATTATGCGAACAGCAGTCCATTTTACGAGAGTTATTGCAATAAACACCGGTTCCATTTTTAGATCTTTTCTGTAACGATTCATCTGAACATAAGCAACCATAAGGGTCATCAACAACCATATAATCATCATACAAAGCAACCAATCGCACAACATGCTGACCCATTGAAAAATAAATAGCATCTCCTTCTTTTAGATAGGGAAGAATACGAGCTTTAAAAGATTCATAACTTTCAGTAGTCTCTTTAGGTTTGTTTATAGAGGTTTGCTCTACACCCCAATGTTCCGCCATTTGTTTTCTATACTCAACACTCTTTCTTTTAGGTTGCTGATCATCAAAATCCGTATTACTCTTAAATATTCCATTATCATACGCAGTTTGATTTATACAATCCGCATATTGTTTATCTGCACATTTATTTTCCACTCCTAAATATTCCATACCCATAGCCAAAGAAGTAAGGTTACACATAACATCTCCAACAGTAGCATAACCAGATGAAAGAGTATTACTTTCAAATACAGAGAATTTTTCTCCGCTCTCGGTTGTGTATGTTCTTGTTGCTGTTTTTTTCATCGTATAATGTCGTTTATGCTCTAATACAAATATAACATCCCCATTTTCATCTTTTACAACATTACCTTTAGAATCTTTCTTTTCTATCATCTTAATTGTTTGAGTATTCATTGTTTCTAAAGATCTTTGATTTTGATATGGCACCACCCATTGCAAATCTAAATAAGCCTGTTCCTTTGCCGCTTTTTCTGCTTCGGTTGTTGACGGCATGGCCGCAATATCATTACGTATCTCTGAAATTTCAGATACAGATAATTCTGTTCCATATACATAAGCTTCAAAATAACGATACATTTCTGATGGTAAAGTTATTGTTACACATTCATTAGGAATAATTGGGAAAATCTTGTCTTTCTTTTCTAAAATCTCGAATTTATATATAACATCATTATTAACAAAATTTCGTTCTTTATAATTGGATGAAATCACAAACAATTCAGAAGACAATTCAGAAATTCCAAAATTGGAGTATGACGAACAACTAACACGATAGTTGAATAAACCACTTCTTTTATCAACAAGAGGTTTACAATATGCGAATCCATCAGTATTAAACCCTATCGGACCTGATAAATATTCTGGATCCCAACCACCCAACTGTAACACTATTCTTTTATTCTCTCCATATTCATTAGATTGTTTTAATGCCTCTATAATTGTTGTTGATTTCATTTTGAGTATCATATCCTCCTCTGCCCTGCTCAATGCGCTCCAACTTGGGAGAGGTCGATTGATTTGGGTCCACTCGTGGTAGGATAGTGCATCGTTCGGGGTTTTGTCGGTGTAGTCCATCAGGTTGTAGGTAGCACCTTTTTTGATGCCGTATGCCCCGGAAAAGATGTGATCCAAACCAAAGATACCATGACCCAACTCGTGCGCCATGGTGTGGGTGAGGTCTGTGGTTATGGATACAGCACCTTGCATAAAGATAAACCCATATTGTTGACGCTGTGGCATGATGCCGGCGGCATCTTTGTATTTTCCTGTCGGTTTATCCAGCAGGAAGAGATAAGCTGCATCTTTATCGTAGGCATCACCAATGTTGATCTCGTAATTAAAAATAAACTCCTTCATCTCCTCTGAAAAATCAGACAGAAAATCTGTCTCTAACCCTATTGTGGTTGAAAGACCCTCGCGGTGTGCTGCATCATCATCCAACTCCACCTCAAACGTATATCCTAACTTGGCATAGACGCGATCCAAATCCTTTTTCACCTCATCCGTATTTACAGAAAGTCCCTCCAACAAAGGCACTATAACCACCTTTTTACTCTTGTAAGAATAACAACACAGATTCAGTTTTCCTACATTCTCATACGGAGAACCCTCCCCTTTGCGAGCAATGGCATAAACTTGATTCTGCACATCCACTTTCATTCCCGGAATGGAGACGCTATAACTTCCATCACCATTTTCCACCGCATCCAATACCACATGCGTGCCGGATGCCGGCAAAACAAACTTCACATCAGTGAAACCGGATTTACTCAAATCCTTGCTTGGCATAGCCGTCAATTGGAATATACGTCCCGGATTGGTAGCCACCCAAGGGATGATATACTCTTCTCCAAAGGAAACATAATTGCGGGACAACGTTGCAGCTCTGCGTATCATTCCTGTAGGATCATCGTCAAACGCAATATTTTCATGATCGGGATTAGAAAATTTTACGTAAATATCTTCGTCGTTCAAGGCGCCATTATCATTGTACGCATCGGAGTTTGACAAATCAATAACCGTACCAACCTGAACAACATTGCCATTGCCAACAATAAGGGATACCTTTCCGTCCTCTACAATCAAATCACCTGATTTAAATCCGGACAAATCGTCGTCCGGACCCACCTCGTTCAAGCTTGCATCCTCCTGTTTTAAATCATTTCCGGCAGCCCCTTTCCCTAAGATATTGTTCAGATCTATCATTGCTGCGGTTTTCTCGTCATACACAGAGATTACCTGACCCTTTTTCAGTTCATCGGCACAATTGATCTCGATATTATCAAAACTAACTTTCAGTCCGAATTTAGACAATATCGGGAATGGCAAATGCCCCTCTCCTGAGATTATTACAGAACTGCCATTCACAGATTGATAAGTAATTGTATCGATAGAAACAGTTGTTCCATTCGCATTAAACTCATCGCCGATTTCCAACTCAGCTCTCTCGCCTGCATTCGTACAATCAGTTAATTCCGGTGCTGCATTCCCGCACTCGAGAGTATCCGCCGGATGAGGAATTTTAAACTCTATGGTGTCGCTATAAGGAGCATAGACCTTCTCTCCATCCTCATATAAGAAATATTGTCCGCGTGCCATATAAGTCTCTTTATAAGCCAATGACGAAAGAGCAACCAACGTATCCGTTGCTACTTTACTCTCCATCAAAAATGGTGTCCAGGTATCCTGATTCTTCTTTTTCACCTCGATTACCACGCCATCATATTTCTCCCTGACATCCACCGGATCTTGAAACCAATAGGCAGAACAAGAAGATTCATCCGAAAGAACCGTATCTATACGAAGTCTGTCCAATGATTTTTTGATGGATTTGGCCATCGGAATCTGCGGCACCCACGCATCTTCCGGCTCCGGCTCTTGCGGCGTTCCACAATAGACGAACTTATAGACCGGACTTGCCCCTTTATTGGGATAAGATGCCCGAGCTTTACCATCCTTGTCGCACATCACCACTCGCCAGTAGTAGGTATGATTCTCTTTAAAGTTTGCCTCCGTCACCGGTATATCGCAAATAGGCATCATCAGCCCCCTTTTCTCTATCAACAAATTACCTCCATTCTCGATAATCTGAGGTCCATCAAAAGGAGAATTAGCCTCCGCAACCTGAAGCGTATAACTATTAATACCGGAAGTTATATATGGCTGTTGCCACTGAAAAATAACATTCGGCAGTTGGCAAGAGAGCGAGTCGTTATTGGCAGGAGAAATCAAGATAGGAGTTGCCCCATTCTCCAAAAATGCAGTTACCGTAAACTCTTTGCTGATAGGAATACGCTGCTTGGCATAATAAGCTTTCGCATCAAAAGCCTGAAAACAAAATAGGTATGCACCCTCAGGAAGACAATTATCATTAAGAATATTTTGACCTATCAAAACATTGCCCGACTCAAAAAAATTGCTGATACTGACCGGGGTATTCCCAGCTCCCAAAACAACAGCAGGTTTTCCCATACCAATCGAGAACTTATTGGAATAAGAGAGAAAGACCGTATTCATGGAGGAAAGAGACTTCACACGCATTTGGATTAGCATCTCATAATTATTCCCGTGATTCATATCGCGAAGCAGAGCCTGAATAACAAAACGATTGGAGTTGGAAAGATCCGTCAGGCAAGTCCCGTAGGGAGGTGTCAACATCACATTCAAATCAACAGGATAGACGCTACCAATCTGCCCCTTGGTCTCAAAAGAAAACAAGGAAAGCACCAAAACCACTGTTACTACTATATTCTTTAAAAAAGTTCTCATGTCTTTATTGCACTGCAAAAGTCTGCTTGCAAGTACAAATTTAATAAAATTCTTTAATCCTACGCATCCGCGTTCGGATTCAGATATAAGCCCATAATTTCTGATATTTAATGTTTGGACAAAGATATCAATTGCTTAAATAAACTTTCGTTTACTATTTAATCTTTTTTACGCAACAATCAAACTCTACCCAACCCGACAATTCATCACTTGTCCTCATGTCAATTGAAATAGACTCAACTATACCATCGTTAAGAGTAAAATGTATTGGACACTCAGGGTCATCAAAAAAACATTTTGCAAACAAACATGATATCACAGGATAAACAACTCTAAATGGAGATATATGATCTTTGTTATATTCTTCATAATAAGAATATAATTCAGGGAAAAGTTCAAATAGTTTCTCCTGACTCATACCTACAGAAACTTGTTTACCATTAATTGATACATGGTACTTAGGACTATTAAACGTAAAATTTAGGGGAAAGGTTTTCCCTTTGTCTACTGAATCACCATCTGGATCGGTTAATGAAGAGTAAAAAAGTATACTCATATCATCGTTAGTATATAATGACTCTTTCCAACTATACCCCACGTCAAAATCCATATCCTGATACAAAATAACCTCTTGTAGCTTGGTGCAATCAAAAACTTTAGTGTAGTATGATAATGAATCTGCATACTTTATAGCAATTTCATTGACATACACACCCAAAAGATTTGGTTCTTGAGCCAATGCACTAAAATGAACGCACAAAATAAACAATATAAATACAAGTTTTCTCATAATTGTTTTATTTTAAATTGATGATGTAACATTCATTTCCTACTCATTCACCATCCGTTCTATCTTGCAGCTGTGCTCCTTGGTCTTCTCGTCGTAATTCACGCCTACGAAAAGCAGGTCGCCTTTGTAGTTGTTGAGAGCTTGGCAGTAGTTTTTATCCTTTATTTGTTGCAAGGCACTTCCTGCGCTTTTGTTGTGTTTTAACTCTATCACCATAGCCGGAATGTTGGGCAAGTATGGTATTAGCACCAAGTCTGCGTAACCTTTGCCGGTTGGCAGTTCCTTGAAAAGCGTGTAGCGAGTGTTGGCGTAAAAGTACGCCAAACAAATTGCGCTTTGGAAGCAATGCTCATCATTGTAGGTAAGAGGGTTTGTCACCTCTGTATGGGCTGCGTCGAGAGCACGAGCCACTGCCTCCTCGTTGCCTTCTACCGTTGCGTCGAGAAGCTTTTTGGAGGTTTTGATGAGTTCCATAATCGGAGCGTAGTTCTCTTCGTCGTCTATGGCATTAACCCACTCCAGACGCACCTCCTCGTTGGGTATGCAGCAAGTCTGCTCCTCATAGTTATATGAAAGATAGCCTAAATGTATCAGATAGGTGAAAGCGTTATCTTTGTTAGTGATGGACTGAAGCGTGTTTTGGAACTTCGTCACATTCACAGGAACGCTTTTGCCGGAAATCATATCAATCACATCCTGCTTGATGCCTTTGAAGTCCATCATGATGTAATCTTTCAACGCCTCAAATGAACCTGTAGCAGACCAGTAGCTACCCATCCGCTTACGACTGATGGAAGAGGTCACCGACTTAGGGTTAAAGAGGCTGACCTCATCGCTAAGTTTGTAACCGTCATACCAACGCTCAAATTCGGCAAAGTCACATCCGTATTGTTCGCAAAGGGCCTTGGTCTCCTCTGATGTGAAACCTACGTGCGGAGCAAATTGCGCAGCATCGAGCATAGTATATTCTGTGAACTCGTTCAGCTTGGACTGCACCTTGTCGCGCACAATCGGAATAATGCCTGTGATGTACGCAAGGGCGATTGCCGGGCGAATGGCTGTGTCCTTGAAAAGTCCGTTGAGAAAACTTAGGTAACTGTCGAACAGCGATTGCGGAACTTGCTCACGAATCAAGACATCGTATTCATCTATGATGATGACAAACTTTTCGCCGGTAAGCTTATAGACCTTCGAAATACATTTGTCTATGGAATTTTCATCCTCTCCAAAAACTATGTTTTGGAATTGTTCCTTAAATTCTTCTGCAACAATTTTATCTATCTGCTCAATCAAAGAAGCGTGCGTGTTTTTCTTTTTTGTATTTTGATACCACCCGTTCAAATCCAGTTTGATGACATTGAACTTGTTCAGGTATTTGTCAAAGCCGGGCTCTTGACCGAGTTTCATCTGGCTGAAAACGTCACGTGTATCGCAGCCCTTTGAGTAGTAGGCAGAAATCATGTTGCCCGCCATGCTCTTTCCAAAGCGGCGAGGACGAGAGAGGCAGACAAAATCCTCCTTGGTACTTACTATAGAGTTCAGTTCCCTAATCAATAAAGATTTATCAACATAAATCCTTGTTCCTTTGTCTTCCATGAACGCATCCGCATTCGGATTCAGATATAAGCCCATAATTTCTGACATTTAATGTTTTTACAAAGATAGAAAAATTTTGAAATATCTCTCTATTCATTGTATATAACAAACTTCAGAGAGTAGTATTATAACGCTCTCTGAAGTTTGTTTTGGGAGTCAGGGGAGAAGATTTAATCTTTTTTGACTTGGTTATTGATTCTTAAAAATAGAAACTCACCTCTATACAACCAAATCAATATTCATATTCTCCTTCTACAGTGTGACTGACTTGCGCAAATTTTCCGTCTGAATTTAATTTAAACTCTATTTTCGTTATAAGTCCTCTGTCATTTTCAGTCCACAAGATTGTTTTATCTGTTGAAATCTCAGAATTAACCATTATAAAATCTAGATCAGATTCTGCTATTCTAGTTTTGTATCCATAAAAAAGACAGAGATGACCTAAAGCCTCATATTTCTTAGACACGCACCACAAATCATATTTGATCGAACTAGTATTCTCCGATCTCAGAATAAAACAATAAAAGTCATCATGAAGTGGGACGAGTCCAATCAAATCTATATTTTTCTGAAATATGAAATATTGTATAATCCTCCCTGAAATTCCATATCTTTTAGGTTCGGTATCATATATATTAAAAAATTCCGGTGATGAGGAAACATCATAATCCAAAGAATCAAAATTTAGAAATTTGTTCACTATTGTATCACTAAATGAAGCCACAGCAGGCATAGATACATAGTTAGACAAAGGCAATTTCAATTCTTTATCAAAATATGTTTCTATCATATTATTTTGAGACAACAACATAAGGCCATTTAGCCACACCAAAAATAAGATTAACATCTTTTTCATTATTTATCCTCCAATTCTTAAATTCAACTTGATAATGCAACTCGGGGAATAAAAAATTTTTTTCAAGAGAAAGGAGTTTCCCCCTTTC
>SUWZ01000086.1 GCA_015061185.1 Bacteroidales bacterium | reverse complement strand
CCGACAACGGGGAAAGAATCAGTACACTTGGCACGGTAAGTGTAAAGAGCTATTTACGATTGACCCAAGAGCAGATTACAACTAAAATGCAAGAGGATTTCTTAAGAGATGGGTTCATGCGTGGCAATATATCAATAAATCAAATAGGATCGGCAAAATCCTCGGCTTATACTACAGGATATAGAGGAATTGATCCTTCTCCATTACCAGGCAGTACCAGTACCTCTGATTATAGTAGTTTTGTTTTAGCAAATAATCCAGCCCAGTTAACCGGTTTAAATCCTGAACTTCGTAGAATGCTTGAAGGCACTCCTATGGGAATACGTATGTCTGTGGAATCATGGAAAGCTGAACGAGAAAATCTAACTGAAAACAATCCCCAACACTCTTTTGATATTCAAAATGAAAATGCATATAAAATATTGGGCTATAAAGTTTCCTTGTCATCGGTAGAGGGGAGAATAGGAGAGGAGTATAATAGCGGAATAAATATTTCAGCAGTTGTTGATGATTTGGTAATTCCATATAAAGAGTATTCATACGACAAACAGATTATTATGCCATTTGCGCCACAAAAACCTTTAGCCTTTTATAAACCTAAATATGAAAACTTGACTGAATTACAAAAGGAGGAGATAGATGAAAAGATTACACGTTACTGGTGTCCTGGCATAACGCTTAAACATGATGATCGTTTTGTCTTTAAGTTCCCTACGGCAGTGGGTGGGGAAAACTTCAATTATATGTTGATAATTGAAGGCCTAACCAACAAAGGCGAACCAATTTATATAACCAAAAAATTAATATTCTAAAAATTCAGCTATGAGAAAAGAATTTATAACAATGGTACTACTCATGGGAGTGTGCGTAGCTTGCTACCAAATGATCCCTCCATTGCAGTAGCCCTTACTCTGGCCAGTTCGCGCTTGATAGCATTCTTTGTTTCATTCGTACTTGTACGACCCTTTCGGGTAAAGGAAGTTTCAATTCCATTATCCTTACAGAATGACCTATTGTCATTACCAGAATACCCCTGGTCTCCGCCTATTTTCTTAACGTCTACTCCAGTCAGTTTTTGTGCAAGAGATACACAGTGTTTCAACCTTGTCCCTTTATTGAATGCGTTGAAAGAAAGCTTCTCTATAAAAGAGATATCGTCAATCAATATATTGTTGCACTTTGCTCCAAACTCCACGCTCTTTGTCTCTTTACCTCTTACTATTGGACGAATGTATGGTTTGCTGACACTCACAATCCTATCCGGGATACTCTCTCTCGCATCGCCACTCTTGTAATGGTTTTTCTGCTGGCGATAGACTTTGGTTATAACCTCCAACTCGTTTTTCTGCTTGTCTGTAAATAAACTTGCATCAGTATAAACTCGCATCTGTATATATAGTATCAAGATCTTTCATGTATGGGACCCATGCTTCCACAAGCACCTTTTGCAATTCCTGCACTCGCAATCTTTTTGACATATCCAACAAGATGCTGTCAATAAGCTTGTAGTTCTTCAGCTGGTTCTTCGGACTTATACGAATACCGCAGAAGATTTGATAATGGATGTTGCCATTCAATGCCTCCATCAGTTTGGGAGCTGACAACCCAGTATACATCTTCAGGAAAGCCAAAGCAACCTTACCCTCTGGAGTGAAGAATGACTTCCTGCCTCGTTTTCTCTTATAACTTTTCCTTTCTTCCTCTATCAAGCCAAACTTCACCGCCAATTCCTAAGAGGTAAAAGTGACTTAATTCTTCCTAACTCCGAATTCTTGAAAGTATCTTCGTATATCTTATAAAAATCAAACTCTGTAAATGCAATTTCTTGCTGTATGTCAGATAAATTTCGTACTTTTGCCATGAGTTATTTTTGCTCATTTCCTCCGAAAGTCACTTTCCCACGGTGTTCGGAGGAATTTTTATTTCCTTCTACTAAGATACAAAATATTTATCACATTGACAATCATTTGGTTGTATTTTTAAACCTATTTCGTGACTATCCCTATTTAATCGTGTTTAAAAATCCACAATTCGGGCAGCGTGTTTTGCCTGTTTTAGGCCTTTTTTTTCTATGGAAAGTTTCCAAACAAAAGTATATTTATTGACCGATGATTCTACTTTCATCCAATAAATATACAATAAAGTATTATTCAATCTAATAGGTTATTCCATAGGAATCATAAATGAAGTTTCCCAGTAGATTTGCTCATCTGCATCAACGTATGGATTAAAGAATCCTCTTTCTCCTACTATTCTCCCCTGAAATATTACATATATCCATGTCTGAGGATATAGAACAGGGTGATAACTACTAGAGGGACAATATGATCTAGATCCTCCATCTTGCCAAAGCAAATATTTGTCAGTAAAATTTTGCATTCTTACCTCTGTTCTTTGAATATTTGCTACACAGGTATAATATGTTGCCAAGTCGTCTGTATTATTTATTCTTTTATATACATGGTAGTAAGTATAATATATATTTGCAGTAAGACCACAGAATCCAGTAACATTACTAATAGGGCTGGTTATCGCAGGGTGTGTAACAGATTTTGACGCCGCAAATTCAACTAAAATATAGCAATCATTTCCTACCCAATATTCATCTCCAGTGACAATTCCACCTTGAGGTTCATATCCTCCTCCATTATTTATACTATCAAGAGGTTCTATCATATCAATAATTGTATAAGTGCCATACGAAACGGAATCTGCATTTTCCATTATATATTTCAAGTCAAATACTTCACTTTCGATATTATCTAAAACAACGTTTGATTCTAACTCTTCATTTTGGCAAGCTACGCACACTCCCATGAGTATTACCATTGTTATAAATTCTTTTCTCATAGCTGTATTTTTAAAATATTAGTTTCTTTGTTATATAGATTGGTTCGCCTTTGTTGGTTAGGCCTTCAATTATCAACATATAATTGAAGTTTTCTCCGCCTGCGGCGGTAGGGAACTTAAAGACAAAACGATCATCATGTTTAAGCGTTATGCCAGGACACCAGTAACGTGTAATCTTTTCATCTATCTCCTCCTTTTGTAATTCAGTCAAGTTTTCATATTTAGGTTTATAAAAGGCTAAAGGTTTTTGTGGCGCAAATGGCATAATAATCTGTTTGTCGTATGAATACTCTTTATATGGAATTACCAAATCATCAACAACTGCCCCTGTAGAGGAATAACCTAAAATTTTATAGGCATCTTCATTTTGAATATCAAAAGAGTGTTTGGGCTTGTTTTCTATTAAATTTTCTCGTTCTGCTTTCCATGAATCCACTGCCATACGTATTCCCAGCGGCGTGCCTTCAAGCATTCGTCTTAAATATGGATTATAACCTTTTCCCAGATTTGGGTTCATTGTTAATGCAATACTAAAATCACTATATATAGGATTTAAATTTGTGCCCACATAAGTACCATATTGAGCCCTACCAAGATGTGCAGCTCCAATCTCTTTGAGAGACATAATACCACGCATAAAACTCTCTCTTAAAAAATCCTCCTGCATTTTAGTTGCAATCTGCTCTTGGGTCAATCGTAAATAGCTCTTTACACTTACCGTGCCAAGTGTACTGATTCTTTCCCCGTTGTCGG